>NZ_DALZUO010000009.1:0-23452 GCF_032013335.1 Anaerospora sp.
AGATCTGCAAAACCAAGGGGGGGCGGCCGCACTATTTAACAATAGTTAATAGTGCGGCCGCCCCCCCTTGGTTTCTGTTCAGCGCTGCACCTGATGACCCGGAAAGCGGGCTGCTGGATACAAAAGTTCACTAACCTTGTCATAGCATGCTTGCCCATCTGCCCCCAGAAAGACTTGTGGAATCCCCCTGGCATAGCCTCTCACCTGCTCAGGCGAAAAAATTTCCTGAGCTGCCCGAACTGTCCGGGCAAACGACGAATCGCTATGTTGCTTTATATAATCGGCTAATTGCTGACCAGCCAGCCATCCATCAGGAGCATCTTCCTGCTGCCCCACAATTACCGAGCAGCAGGGACGTTTTGTTATACCTCTCTTCTGCCGCGCTGCCAATACGCTGCGGTAAATAGCATCGTCGGAAGGCAGCGTATAGCCCATGAGCACGATGTGCTGTGCATTCTCCAGAGCAATCCGCATATCGTGATGGATTTCTTCTACAAATGCCGCATTACGGCCTTTAAACCCGGTTTGCATAACTAGTGGCGTATGTTTTAATTCTGTTAGTGCTCCACAATAAGCACACTGAAGAGCATCAAAACATCCCTGTTCATACGCAGTATGCTCTTCCTGCGAACGGGGCCGCCGCCAGTTTTCTGACAAAGCTTTAATAAGCGGCGGTGCGTAAAGGCTGACTGAGTCAAACCGCCACTCATCGCCCAAATACAATGTCAGTTTGCCGCAGTTCGGGCACTCACGCCAGCCCGAGCAGCCATGAGGCATATAGTACTTTCCCACCCTCACGCGGCAGGGAACACCACTTTGCGCATCGTTTAACCGCTGTACAACTGATTCGTTAAGCGGATACCATACGCGGGGGGTTTGCCCGTCAACCTGGCGAAGTCCCATAAAGTGGCTGAAATCCTGAAAGAGCTTCAGAGGAGTTGCGCCATTTTGCGGACAATCATTCACCTGATTGTGAGCGTTAAAAAGCAGCCATAGTAAAACCGGATCCCAGTTCATTGAAATTACAGCATAGCTAAATAAATAAAACTCCCGTTCATTATAGGCTTTTTGCTGCGCCAGCCGCTGCCCTTCCTCCAGCATTAACCGGGCAAGAAGTCCTGCAAAATCGATATAGTGTTTAAAAATAGCCGTATTGCCCCCTAAATTATGATGATAATCATGATAATGGAGCAGGCCAATCACCATGACCAAGGCACTGCGAGCCGGAAGCAGATACTCGGGCGGAACGAATTGGCGGCTGCTTCCACCAGGATCATCCACATAAAAACCATGATGACTGGCTATATGCATATCAAGCAGAGTAAACAAATCCTGAAGTCTGAAATCCTTAGCCGAGTGGCCCGGACAAACATGTACCAACCGGCATAAGGTTGCCCAGTCATAGGTACGGCGCAGCTGCTCACGTCTAAGGCGGCGCTGTTTTTCCGTCATATTCGGGAAAAGTCTCTGCAAGGACTCCGTACATTCTTCCTGCTCACTCAGCACAATAAACAAGTCACCTACCGGTCCGGCGATCTCTTTAAAAGGAAACTGGCGGGCCACACGTGCATCAAGCGATTCGGAGTCATTGGCAAGCTGATAGACAGCTTGTCCTAATTCGGCAGTAGTGCGCAGGAAAAGCGCACGCGTTGCACCAGCCCCCCAAAAGATTACCGTTTCCGGCCATAAGGGACAATAATTAAACTGCCGGGTGTCACTCACAATAATTCCTCCTATTTTAGATGTTAAGTATGTCCATAAATACCCAATCCTGCAGGAAAATGCAGGATAGTAACGAAGTAACGAAATATTATATAAAATCGGCGCAGACTCATATTTTTTCCGCATTATCCGCTGCCGTGATGTGTCCGGAGGTGTTTGTTTGTGAAATTCTCTTTTCAGCGCCCCGCTTTGACCATCTGCCTCACCTATTTAATAATAGGCTGTCTTTGGATATTATTTTCTGGTTTAATTCTGGACTCTTTGATTGGCGATAAGCAAATGCTTAACCGGTTAGAGGTAGCCAAAGGCTGGATCTTCATTACAGTCACAGCAGTTATGCTGTATTTTCTGATTACCCGCTATACAGCCAAACTTATCCACAAGGAGCAGCACTTATTATCCAGTAATGAAGAGTTAACAGCAGCTTATGAAGAAGTTACCGCTATGGAAGAAGAACTTAGGCAGCAATGCGATGAGCTTTTGGCAAATGACGAACAGCTCCGCCACCATAACGAATACCTCAATTTGCTCCACAAAACATCGCTTGCGCTGATGAGCCGCCTCTCCTCGGAAGATTTATTGTCTTCCATCGTCAGTACGGCTATCGCCTTTGGCAAATCCCAATATGGTTTTATCAGTTTGTTAACTGCAGATGAAAGCTATATGGAATTAAAGATTCGCATTGGTCTTGATATGAGTGAACTGGGCTATCGCCAGAAAAAAGGCGAAGGGATCGTAGGAAAAGTGTGGGAAACGCAGCAGCCACTGGTTATTCGCAACTATCATCAGTGGAGTTACCGGCTGCCTTTTACGAACTTCGATGTTGCCCGTACCTCAATTGGCATTCCCCTAAAATCTGATGGTAAAATCATTGGCGTATTCGGTATGAATTATACGGAAGACCGGGAAATCAGCACTAGTGAGCTTACTTTTCTCCAAAGCTTTGCCGAACTGGCATCACTTGCTCTTGATCATGCACGTCTCTATCAGTCAGTGCAGGCAGACTTATGGGAGCGCCGTAAAATTGAGCAGGCCCTGCAAGCCAGCGAATCTCACACCCGAGCATTGATTGAAGCCTATCCTGATTTTGTTCTCCGACTTGATCATACCGGTACTATTCTCTGGTTAAAGGCAGCTCGCGATTTTCAAATTGCACTGCCTGCAGAGGAATTACTGATTGGACGAAATATTGGCGATTTCTTACCGGAAACGCTTACTGACCGTATTTTGTATTATGTGGAAGAAACGTGGCAAAGTAAAAAAAATCAAAGCTTTGAATTTGAGATCATGATTGATAATCAACTAAGGTATAGAGAGATGCGCTTTGTCTCCTGTCTCCCTGGTGACATATTAGCAATTGTCCGCGATATTACTGATCGCAAGCAAATGGAGCAGCAGCTTCGCTATATCGGATTACATGACCCGGTAACTGGTTTGTACAACCGTCTTTATTTTGAAGAAGAAATGCTTCGCCTGGAAGATTGCCGTCAATGCCCAGTTGGCTTGATTGTATGTGATTTAGATGGTCTCAAGCTTGTAAATGACACGCTTGGCCACTCTCAGGGCGATGCCTTGCTAAAGGCAACGGCCCATGTTATCCGCAGCTGTTTCCGGGCAAGTGATGTTGTGGCCCGGATTGGCGGTGACGAATTTGCCATTTTAATGCCTTTAAGCGATTTGGCTACTACTGAGCAAGCTTGCCAGCGCATTCGTAATGCCAGCACCGAATACAGTCTCTCAAATCCGCTAATCCCTATCAGTATCTCCGTTGGTATGGCAATTAAATCAGATCCCGCTGTGCCTATGAATGCTGTATTTAAAGAAGCCGATAATAACATGTATCGCGAAAAGCTGCATCACAGCCAAAGTAATCGCAGCGCAATTGTTCAAACACTCGCAACAGCAATGGAAGCCCGTGATTTTATCACTGATGGCCATGCTGACCGCCTGCAGGATATTGTTGCCGACATGGGAGACTCATTAGGCTTAACGGCCAGTACGATCTCGGATTTGCGCCTGCTTGCCCGCTTCCATGATATTGGCAAGGTTGGGGTGCCTGACCATATTCTGTTTAAATCTGGCAAACTGACAACCGAAGAATACACCATTATGCAGCGCCATTCCGAGATAGGCTATCGCATTGCTCAGTCCTCACCGGATCTTACTCCCATTGCTGACTGGATTTTAAAGCACCACGAACGTTGGGACGGCCAAGGGTATCCCTTAGGTCTGGCTGCTGATGATATTCCCCTTGCCTGCCGTATACTCGGTATTGCCGATGCCTATGATGCTATGACGAATGACCGTCCTTACCGGCAAGCCATGACCTGCCAGGAAGCAATAGCAGAAATACGACATTGTTCCGGTTCTCAATTTGATCCGCAATTAGTTGAAATTTTTATAACAATCATAGAAAATAATTAGTTTTGTTGTAAGCAAAAAGGTCTGCCTCAGTGGTTCTAACACCATTGAGGCAGACCTTTTAATTTCTAAACGCAGCATGCATTCAGAAAAAAATGCAATTCTAGTTGGTCAGACTGCGAACAGGTGCGGGTATACGGCCGCCGCGAGCAATAAAATCAGTTGAACCGAAGCGATTAACTGCCAAGACGGGACTATGGCCTAAAAGTCCGCCAAACTCAACCCGGTCACCTACCGTTTTACCCGGTACGGGAATAATGCGCACTGCTGTTGTTTTATTATTGATCATACCGATCGCAGCTTCATCGGCAATAATTGCTGAAATGGTTGTCTCAGGCGTATCACCAGGAACAACTATCATATCCAACCCTACTGAGCAAACGCAAGTCATCGCTTCCAGCTTTTCTAAAGTCAGACTGCCTCGCTCTACAGCCGCAATCATGCCGGCATCTTCGCTAACCGGAATAAAAGCACCACTTAACCCGCCCACATGAGAAGAAGCCATGAGTCCACCCTTCTTAACAGCATCATTTAGAAGCGCAAGTGCAGCAGTTGTACCCGGTGCACCACAGCTTTCCAGACCCATTTCTTCTAAAATATAAGCCACGCTATCTCCAACTGCTGGTGTAGGTGCTAATGACAAGTCAACAATACCAAAAGGAACTCCCAGCCGGCTGGCAGCCTCCTGAGCAACCAATTGCCCTACACGGGTAATTTTAAAAGCTGTCTTTTTTATTGTTTCCGCTACAACGTCGAATTGGGCGCCCCGTACCTCTTCCAGTGCACGCTTGACGACACCGGGGCCGCTGACTCCGACATTAATATTCATTTCCGGCTCGGTAACTCCATGGAAGGCACCGGCCATAAACGGATTATCCTCTACTGCGTTGGCAAAGACCACCAGCTTGGCACAGCCTAGTGCATCACGGTCTTTCGTCAGTTCAGCAGTCCGTTTAATAAGAATCCCCATTTCTTTAACAGCATCCATATTAATACCGGCTTTAGTCGAACCTACACTTACTGAGCTGCATACTCGCTCTGTTAAAGCTAACGCTTCCGGAATAGACTGCAGCAAAATGCGATCCCCTTTTGTATAGCCTTTATCAACGAGGGCACTGAAACCACCGATAAAATTGACGCCTACCGCTTTTGCCGCCCGGTCCAGTGCCTCTGCTACCGGAACGTAGCTATCGGTAAGACAGCTTTCAGCCGCTATAGCAATAGGAGTGACAGAAATACGCTTATTAATAATCGGAATACCGTATTCCGCTTCAATATCTTCCCCTACACGCACCAAATTCTGGGCTGCCCGGGTAATCTTATCATATACATTGCGGCAAAATATCGTAACATCAGGATGGGCACAATCGCGCAAGCTAATCCCCAGCGTAATTGTCCGCACATCGAGTTTATTTTCTTCGATCATCCGGTTAGTTTCCAGAATATCTTGTATTGTTAGCATGTCCTGCCTCCTATCGTTTTAAATCCTGTGCATAATACGGAAAATATCTTCATGCTGGGCTTTAATCTGTAACCCTAATTCTTCACCCTTTTGCTGCAGGATTTGCTGCAAATCTTTTAATTGAACCTTAGCGCTGGTCATATCAGCAATTAAGACCATGTTAAAAAAACCATCAACAATGTTTTGGTTAATATTAACGATATTAATTTGATTCTCGGCTAATACGGCGCTGACAGTAGCAATAATCCCTACTCGATCCTGACCGACAACAGTAATAACAACTTTCATAATCTCACGCCTTTCCACTTTATTGCATAGTTGTTTCGTTCTAAAGTACATATGTATACGTGTATAATATTATATTATACATTTTTTATTACAAAAGCCAAGTATTATTGATGCTAATAAACTATTTTCTTTATTTACTCCAGCTAATTAAATAAAAAAAAGAGGACAAGTCCTCTTTTTACCTGTCCCCATGATTCAGTGGTTCATTCCTTGGCAGATGCACGACCTCAATCCAGGGAGATAGCTTAAACCAGTCCACATGAGGTTCATAATCCCGCCCATATACTATTTTGGATATACCGGAAGTAATGATGAGCTTCTGGCATTCCGGGCAGGGGCGATCGGTACAGTATAAGGTTGCTCCCCGGCGCTCGTCGGGAGTACATTCTAGCAGCGCATTCGGTTCGGCGTGAATACATCGAATACAATGGCCATCCTGCATCTCGCAGCCGTCATCGATACAATGGGGCAACCCTGCCGGACTTCCATTGTATCCGGTCCCTTTTATCCGCTTATCTTTGACAATAACTGCACCTACATGACGCCTGAGACAGGTGCTGCGCTCGGCAACCTGAAAAGCAATATCCAGAAAATAAGTATCCCAGTTTTTGCGCATGAACATCCTCCCGTTAACAATGTCGTTAACAATACTATTCTTCTCATTTGAGAAAAAAACCTCTCGAAGTAAATATTGATAGCAAATAGCTGCTAAGCCAGTTAGCATTCCTACGTAAATTTCCCATATACATTTGTTTCTATTTTTTGGGCACATTATCTCTGCACTTTCCTCTTGCTGAATTACCATATAATGCTTACTATTATAGTTGTAGATTGTTACATTTTTATTACGAAGTCAACAATCCATCTATTCTTCTAGAAATACATAGGGGGCTTTGGTCTTGCATGATTTAAAAACTGCGGAAACATTATTTCATTTAATCCCTCTACTGGAAAAACGTTTTTTTCGAACTGTAGCACAGCAGTCCAAAACAGGTCTCAGTCCGATGCAAATGCACGCCCTGCTTTTATTAAAAGAACATGGTGCCTGTACAATGTCGGCTCTTGCCGGCGAAATGCTTATGCCAAAACAACAGGTCACACCTATTATTGATAAATTGGTAAAAGAGAACTTTGTGCAGCGCGAGTATGACACTGTTGACAGGAGAATAATCCGAATAAGGCTAACTCCATCAGGCCTGGATTTACTCGAAAAAGACAAATTGACCAAACTTGATGTTTTAAATTCAAAACTGGCCTATTTGGATGAAAATGATTTACAAAGCCTGGATGAAGCTGCCACAGCTTTTTTAAAGCTCATCCAGAAGATCCCTTAATATTCAAATGGCTAAAAAAACAGTTCTGTCACAAGTGTGACAGAACTGTTTTTTTATTTATTACTAATTGGCTGTTCTTGCAATACTTTGTTTCTGCAAGTAATAGCCGACTCCCCGTACTGTTTTCAGATTAGATATATTTAACTTTTTCCGCAGGTAATGAATATATATGTTAATTGTATTTTCCTCTGTATCAGAATTATATCCCCATACCTTTTCCAGTATCCGCTCTTTCGTAACAACCAAACCGTGGTTGCGTATTAACAGCTCTAGTAGTTGCGATTCTTTCAGGGTTAATTGGATTGTTTCCTCACTTTTTGTAACTTGGCCACGCTGGGGATCAAATACAAGGTCATCGGCAGTTAAAATGTTTTCCACCATAACCTTACCGCGACGGCGGGCTAATGCATGCAAGCGAGCCAGCAGTTCTACTGTAAAAAAGGGTTTAACCAAGTAATCATCGGCTCCCGCATTTAACCCTTCTGCACGATCCTCAGGAGTATCCTTAGCCGTTAATATCATCACCGGAGTATCATGGCCCAAGCTGCGAAATTCCCGCAGAATAGACAACCCATCCTGACCAGGCAGCATGCGATCCAAAATAATAATGTCATAACTTCCCGTACAGGCCATCTCAATACCTGCTTCGCCATCACTTGCAACGTCTACGACAAAACCGTTTCTTTTCAATAAATACGATAATGCCTCTGTCAAATTTTTCTCATCATCTACTAGTAGCAATTTCATACCTGACACCTTCAATTACTACACAGCCTTGTGAAAGTTTACCCGTCCTTGGATCATCTACTTCTATTTTCGCAAATAATTATTAATATTTTATTTAGTTTTATGCAAATTTTAGTTTTTTTTGTCACAACATTTCATTCTACCTCCATAACGTTCTTTTCAGTCGTGCTACTTTTACGCACAATAATTGATTGTACATATATTGTTACAAATTTACATTGTATTTGAATTTGATTCTGAAAAACTTTTTAATTTTTTTCACATCATGACAATTACTAAACAAATCCTTAATATTTGCATTCGAAATTAAGGATAGAACAGTGATAAAGGAGGGACAGGCTGTACACTTAACCGTTATCCTGGGTCCAAAGAATTAATTTATTAGCGCCTGTCTAACAAGGAAGGTACAGGCGCGGGAAAATCAAGGAGGAATTTATAATGGCAATGGTAATTAATCACAATCTTTCCGCTTTAAACACGTACAATCAACTCAACTCAAACAGCTCGCTTATGAACAAATCGCTGCAAAAGATTTCATCGGGCTATCAGATCAATACTGCAGCCGATGACGCCGCAGGACTGGCTATCTCAGAAAAAATGCGCGGACAAATCCGTGGCCTTGATCAGGCAAATGCCAATGCTCAGGATTCCATATCCATGGTGCAGACAGCCGAAGGTGCTTTGTCGGAAACCACTGATATCCTGCAGCGTATGCGCGAGCTAGCTGTTCAATCAGCCAGCGATACTAATACCGATGCCGACCGTGCCAACATTCAGGATGAAGTAGACGCTTTAGTAAAAGAAATTAACCGGATTGCCGATACTACTGAATTTAACACGAAAAAGCTCTTAGACGGCTCCATGAGCGGCAAAACAACTCAGCAGGCAAGTATTGATTCCAATACCGCCGTCAAAACTACCGCTGGAGCTGCACTCACTGATACTACTGCATTGCTAACGGATTTGACCGATGCAGACGGCAACTCTCTTGGCATAAAAGCGGGAGATACCGTCACAATCAGCTATATGAAAGATGGCGCTCTCATCACAGGCAGCCTGGATGTTACTGCTACTACTACACTGGCTGATTTAGAAGATATTGACACATTTGATAAGGATGGAAATGCTACTACTGGAGCCACCAAGACTGCCGCAGACGATCTGGGTCTCACGGTTGCCACTTCCGGTGCTTTGACTGCTACTGCAGCTGCAACCGGGACAGCTAATTCTGTTTACGGTTTAACAATTACCGTTACTGACTCAGATGGCGATTCTGTCACTGCAGCAACCAACGCTTTATCAGACTTCACTCAAACTCAAGCTGCTAAAAATACGGGCAGCGATAAATCTTCCACTATTTTGATTGGCGCTAATACCGGACAAAGCATCACCATTGCTATTGACAACATGGATGCCGAATCACTGGGAGTCAACAATCTTCAGGTTGATACTCAGGATGCTGCAAATGTCGCTCTAGGCGTTATTGACACGGCTACCGCTACCGTAACAACTATGCGCTCCAAGCTCGGTGCTATTGAGAACCGTCTGGATCACACCATCAATAACCTGACCACTTCCAGCGAAAACCTGACAGCTGCCGAGTCCCGCATCCGCGATGTTGACATGGCTTCCGAAATGGCCACTTATACAAAGCTAAGCGTTATGACGCAGGCTGCAACAGCAATGCTGGCTCAGGCTAACCAACAACCGCAGCAAGTATTGAGCTTGCTTAAATAAATAGGACTAAAAACGGAGACAGCACACTAGTGCTTCTCCGTTTTCTATTTTAACTGACAGAAAACAGATGATTGCCTCTTCCTGTATCGGAAGAGGCAATCATCTGTTTTCATCATCCTTTTTCATTAAAACGGCTTCCCTGAAATGCCGTGCTCCAGTGATCAACATAGCCTTTGCGCAGCTGCTTCATTTGCTTGTTGGTAGCCAATTCAGCTGCAATGCGGGAGCGCTCGGTCATTGCTTCCCGCAAAACCTGATAGCCATGATTCAGTATCTTTTTTTGCTTTTCATCAATAACCTGAATTGCCGGCAATAGACGAGAGCGCTTTACCCCGGCAAGCTTTCCCGCCAATTCATGATCTATTCGTTTGAGTTCATTGATCAGATCTTCCCATTCACCTGCTACCCGGCTGAGCCCCTTTATTTCTTTTCGTTGGATAAAGCGGCTCTGGGTATTAATATTAGCGGCAATTTTGCCGAGCAACGTCATTTTTTTCAGCAGGCAGTCATCAATTGTCTCGTTATTCTCCACTTTAGTCACTCCCTGAGGCGATGTTATTCAGTCCTTAGCTGGTACTGTCAGAAAGATAGGAAGATAAGGCTGACAATTGCGTATTCATTTTATTAATATACGTCTCTAACGCACTGTATTTTGTGTATAGGCTGTCCTGCTTAGCATCCAGCCGATCCTGTTCTTTATCAATCTCTTCCTGGTATTTATCAATCAATGTACTTAGCGTATTACTGGTTTCAGAGGCATCATTCTCCGTTCCCGCTTTTTCCAGCAGCAAGCCCTTATTTCCGTTATTATCACGAATGGTAGATATGTTAGTTTGCAATATATCATAGAAACGATAAGCAATCCCTTCTTCTTTATATCGCGTACTCAGCTGGCTGTTATTTAGTGACCGTACAGACGTAGTACCGGCATAACTGGTAGATTGCTGCGTAAAAAGATTGCTTACCCCTTCCGGTTCACTCTCAATAGCTGCCTTAAGCTTTGTTTCGTCAATATACAGTTTGCCTTGCTCATCATAAGTGCCTGTCGAAATTCCAATAGTGAAAATAGTCATTGACTGTCCGGGAACAGAGTCGATTAAAGAACTCCGTAAGCTGCTTAACATACTCTTCAATGACGAATCATTTGCCAATAGTCCAACTTTTGCCTTGGTTTCCCATTTTTCAATTTCTTCATCCGTCATGTCTTCTTTTTGATCGTCAGTCAGCGGCGGATAATCCGAATCATAGGTCTCATCCAAGGCAGAATGAATCGAACTAATAAGCGCATTATAATCTTCCACAAAGCTGCTGATAGTAGCATAAATAGCCTCTGTGTCCTGAGCTAAGCTTACAGTAGCAGTCTCATCTGTAGTTTGACTAAATGAATAGGTTACACCGTCTACTGTAACTTTATTGGAGCTGCGGGTCAATGCCTGCCCGTCAATGGTAACCTGAGCATCGACACCTGCAGTTACAGTATTCAAAAAACTGCTGAGAAAACTGCTGCCGTCGCCTTCTGTAACAACCAGCGTATTCCCTGCCCCCGTCTCGTTGGCAGTGAGCGTCAGCTTGCCGCTGAGCTCATCGTATTTCATCGTTGCTCCGGCTTTACTGCTGCTGTTAATTTCACTCATCATAGCGCTGAGTGTGTCGCTTTTATCAAAAGTAAAGGATGTTCCGTTAATGGTAAGTTCAATCTGCCCATCACTATTGAAAGCATCATCACCAAAAATCGTTCCCAGCGTGCTTGTTGTCGTCACCCGGTTGGAAAGGGTTGCCCCACTGCCGAAGCCCAGGCTGGTTAATCCGCTGGTCCCTGAACTGGGAGCACTGATGGTTATTTTTTGCACACCGCTGTTAGCTGCAGCTGTAATACTTAGGTAACCATCAGTGGTTGTACCGACTGTCAGCTTTCCTGTGCCAACTGATTCATCGATAGCAGTCTGCAAAGAATCGGCGTCTGTAACATTACTGAGTGATACCGTTCTGCTAGTCCCATCCACTGCCAGTGTAATACTCTTGCCGCTAAGGCTGCTGTAATCAACAGCTGCCGAGCCCTGTACGTCCTTAGATAGGCTGCTGCTGCTCGTCAGAGTAGCAGCTGTAGCAAGCCGGCTTACTTGTACCGTATGATTCCCCGCCGAAGCAGAACTGCTGGAAGAGGCCGATATTGCACTGCTGCTGCTGGTTACGGAATATTTTATAAATGTATTTGCGCTCAGTAAGCTGCTCGATGAAGTGGTATTGAAATATTTGCTGGTAAACTCCTGGGCAGCCGTAATAATTGTCCGGTATGACTCTTGGCGCCATTCAGCAAGCTGCTGCTTCTGCTGCAGTTTATTCAGTTTTGTTTTTTCGGCACTCATTAGTTGTGTAACAATAGAATCTACATCTAATCCCGAGGCCAGTCCGGTAATTCTTGTTGTTCCGTTAACAGTCGTTGATGTTACGCTGCTGCTGGTAGACATATCGCATCCCTCCTTTTAATTCTTCTCTCAGGCAATATAATCAATCAGTGATTTAGTGATAACTTTTGCACCTACCGATAAAGAGGCTTGATAAACGTATTCGGCTGTAGAAACATCAATACTGGCCTCAGCTGTATCGATGTCCTCATTGTTACTCATAAGTGTAGTGTAAGTAGAATAGTCGGTGCTCAGGCGGTCAGCTACCCTGGTTACATAGTTCATTTTAGCTCCCAGCGCTGCCTGAGCAGTTAATATCTGGTTATGGTTTTCATCCAAATTATCAAGCAGATCATTGATATTGCTGAGAGAAGTCGCAGTTACCGTTCCGGTAGAGGGATCAATCGTCTTATAGCTTGATTCTCCATCTAATGCAGTCAAAAGTTTGGCAAAGGTATCAAAAAGATTATTGCCTGTAGTAGCACCAACAACATCCTGCCCTTCTACATTTACCGTAACCTTGGCATTGAACCCAATATTATATTGAATAGATTGCTCTGCATTATCTTCATAGAAATTGTCTGTATTGGCCGAGTAAAAGCTGGCAATGTCGGCATCATCCGTATCAGATGCTACAACAGTGCCGGTATATTGCCCCTTGTAAGTCACTATATCGCCAATATCGGTAGACTCCAGCTTATAGGGCGCTTCATCGGTATCAAAACCGCCAAAAACATAGCGCCCGGCATACGTTGAATTCATGATCTGAACAGCCTGCTTCTGCAGTTCTTCCATTTCTGTCTTGATATTGGCTAGATCAGAATCTGACAGAGTTCCGTTCGATGCTTTTACTGTCAATTCCCGGGCTTGCTGAATAACCTCGTCCAGATCGCTTAACGCAGCATTCGTTATACCCTGCCAGGATGTAACATCATCCACATTCTTTTGATATTGTTCAACCGTCGCTACATAATTACGGTATTTAATTGCTCTTGTTGCTATGACCGGATCATCGGATGCCAATTGAATCTTTTGCTGGGAAGACATCCGCTCATTAGCCTCATTCAATCTTTTGGCAGCATTATTAATATTTTTGATGGTATTTGCTGCCATCATATTATTGGTAATTCGCATCAGAAAGCCTCCTTGCTAATCAGATGATACCATATTAATGGTGGTTTTATAGATATCGTCCCATACGGAGATGACCTGCGCCGACGCTTCATAGGCCGATTGATATTTCGTCAAATTGACTGTCTCTTCATCGCTAGAAACGCCCGATACGGAGGAGCGGCTATTGTCAATATAATCGGTAATCGAAGTCTGCAGCTTATATTGGCGCTGCGCATAAGAACTGGCCGTTCCAAGAGTAGAGACAATTGAATTATAAAAATCCTCCGGTGAACCACTGCTGAACATCTTTGTATCCTGACAAATACTGATCAAATCACTGATCACTTCATTATTTCCGGATTGCCCACTGGCAGAAGCTGCTGCTATTTTATTAACATCAGCCGCTACATCCTTTGACAGGGAAATATTCGATGCTGTTATATGCTGATATACTGCCTCAGTAGAAGAGCCGCTTGCCATTAGTTCTTCCGTGGAAAGGCCGTCATAGGAAAAAAACCGGATACCGGTGGAATCGTCCAGTCCCACGCCGCCTGCATGTCCGCTATATTCGCTGGCAGTACCGTCTTTGTAGATGCCTTCATTAAAGGCTTTTGCAAAAGTCCGGGCATACTCATCCAACTGGCTGGCATAGTAAGGGATTCCCTTATAGTCCGACCCAGTACCCGTTCCATCCCGTAAATCCAGGTAAGCTTTGACTTGGCCGGTATCACCAGGATCAAACTCTTTACCTGTGTCCTCCCAGCGAATGCCATATAATCCATTTTGCGTACTGCCGTCTGCAATTGTATAGCATTCGAGCTGCTTAGCTTTATTGCCATTAACTAAAGTTTCTCCGTTAACGGTAATAGTAAGAGTCGTAAGGGTTGTACCGTCGGCACTTGTACCGACATTATTCTGTGTTACTTCCATATCCACCAGCGAGGACAGCTTATCGAGGAGCGCGTCCCGTGCATCTTCCAATTCATTGGTAGATGCACCGGACGAGGCGGCAACTGTAATTTGCTGATTTAAGTCCGCAATCTGCTTTGAATAGGAATTAATCTGCTCTACAGCCGTTTTGACATCACTGTTGAGATCAGTCCTCAGCTGGTTCAGCCGCTCGGCTGTATCGTTAAGATAGGCGCAAATGGAGTTGCCTGTTTCCAGGACGACGGACCGGGCTGAAGTGCTGCTGGGGTCTGAGGCTAAATCCTCTAGAGCTGCATAGAACTCTTCCATTGTTGCACTAAAGCCGTCAGCATCCGTACCATTTATAACCGTTTCCACTTCCTGAAGGTAATTAGACTTAACTTCCCAGCCACCTAAAGAGCTATTTTCCTGCCAATATTTTTGATCCAGGCGGAAGCTTCGCACCCGGTCAATTGAGTCAACCGATACACCCGAGCCAACATAGCTGCTGCTATAAACGGCTGCAGGACCGACAGCGGTCTGCGAAACTACCTGACGGGAGTAACCGGTAGTGTTAACATTGCTCATATTATTAGTTGTCACCGCCAGGCCAGCCTGGCTGGCAGCCAGGCCGCGATTGGCAATGCTAATTCCCATGAAGGTTGAGGCCACGCAGATCCCTCCTCTATTATCCTAAATCTTCAATCAAACCGGCAATGAGCCCGTCTATGGTGCTTAGAACACGGGCACTAGCGGCATAAGCATTCTGATACATAATCAGATTAGACATTTCCTCGTCGGTGGATATACCGGAAATTGCCTGCCGCTGTGTGTCTACCTGGGTTACCAGCGCAGCCTGTGTTGAGTAACAGCTGGCGGCATTATCACCAGCCGTCCCTATCCAGGAGGTCAAAGCGGCATAAAAATTAGTAATGTCCAAAGACAAGCCATCAAATTGATAAAGCTGCTTCGTACTCAAATCGCTTATCGCCTGAGCAATGCTGTTATCACCACTGGAACCACTCGCTGAAGTAACAAGTTTGTCAGGATCATCTAATTCAGGGTTAACCTGGATATTAGTAATACTAAGCGACTTAGAAGTATCAATCACGGTAAAGAAATCAAGTCCCTGGTCGCCATTAAGATCTGTTCCGGAAGTATGCAAAGCATTAATTTCAGCAGCAATGCTGGTAATCAGGTCATTCAAACCCTGGCGCAGATTACTGATTGAGCTGGCGGCAGTAGTGGTAAAATTGTAATCGGTCGACGTATCAATTACCGAGTAGCCCGTCTGATCGGCGTCCTCTAAATAGGCTTTAATGCTGCCGCTGGTAATGGAACTAGTGCAGTCAAAGCTATTATCCCATTTAATAGATAACGGGTGCTCTGTAGATCCATCCCCTTGTACTGTCAATGCATGAGCGGTGGTACCGTTTACCAGTGTCACACCACCCAGCGTTACCTGTAGAACGCCATTCGATTCAACAGTGCTGATTCCAGCAAGAGCAGACATCTGATCAAGCAAGTTATCACGCTGATCCCTGAGATAGCTCGCCTCGCCACCGCCTGCCTCAGCCACACTGATTTGCCTGTTAAGTTCCGCAACCTGTCCAGCCATGGAATTGAGACTGTCTACACCATCCTCTACTCCCGCTAAGGCATCTACCTGTAATTGTTGCAGCTGACTATCAATTGTAGACAATGCACTAAGGAGTGAGCTGGCAGCTTCTGTAACCGCCTGACGGTTGCTTTGGGAACTGGGATCTTTCGACAACTCCTCCCAGGAGTTAAAAAAATCCTCAATTGTTTGCTGCAATCCCGTGTCGACAGTACCGTCATCGGACTCAAATTCACTCAGTATTTCCTGCATATACTCGAGATTGCCGCTTTTTACAGCCCAGTAGTTGGCATCAGAATTTTGCGTCCGGTACGTACTATCCAGCAATTGGTCCCTCGCCCGGGTAATTGATTGTACATTGACCCCAGTCCCGGTAGAGGTTTGTCCGGTGACAACTGTCTGCTCCGCCGCCGCTACCCGTGTCCGGGAGGCACCGGTTGTACTGACATTGCTCAGATTGTTGCTGGTCGCCGCCAAAGACGCCTGGTTGGTATACATACCTGAGTAGGCTATATTATAAGTACTAAAAGTCGATCCCATCATCAACCTACCATGTTAATGAGTGACTGCAGCATCTCATCAGCGGTGGAAATAACCTTGCTGTTAGCCTGATACGCCCGTTGGCTGATCATCATGTTGCTGAACTGTTCTGCCAGATCCACGTTGGACATTTCCAGCGTTCCTGCACTGAGTGACCCCGATCCGCCGCTGCCGGCAACAACTGTCGTATAATTACCGGAATTAGCGCTAACTGCATATAGGTTGCTGCCGACTTTTTCGAGACCTTCCGGATTCGTAAAAGTTGCAAGGGCAATTTTAGCTAGGGCCTGAGACTGCCCATTACTGTATGTGCCGACAATTGTTCCGTCGGAAGAAATGCTGACGCTTTGTAATTCTCCTGATTCATAACCATTGGGAGTACCGGTTACTTTACTGGTAGTACTGCTGGTATAGGAAAGGAGGTCAGAGAAGTCCATGTTCACATCAAAGGCAGCTACGCTTCCATTGGTTGGCGTCAGAGTCAGAGTTGGAGTCGTATCCTTCGTATAGGAGTTTGTCGACTCAGCAGTATAATTGAAAGTAGTTGAACCCTCGGTAAGAGTTGCAGGTGCGGACAGTGTAACCGTTCCCGCTGCAGTGGTAAAAGTTGCTGCGCCATCAGTCGAATCGGTCACCGTATAGGTAGTACCGTCTGCAGCGGTCAGCATAATATCATAGCTGTCGGCAGTGCCGCTGGCTGCAGCCGCTACAGTAACCGTATAAGTTCCTGCCGTTAAACCCGTGCTGGCTGCAATATTACTATTGGCATAGCCTGTAGTATTCGTTGCAGTAGTATCAATTGTTGAAGCTGCCGGTATTGTATTGGTACCAATAGCAGTAGAATTGTTTTCTGCAACTGTACCATCGGCATTTAATACAATATAACCGCTGGCAGGGCTGATTGACATGCCGTCAGTCGAGCTTGCTTCCCAGTACCAGCTGGTTTGATTCGTAGAAGAATCAATTGCACATTTTTTCCAGTTAACAGCTATATCGTAGTTATTGCCTTGTGCATCATAAACCGTGATGGTAGATGTCTGATCAAAGGTAAGATTGGATGTATCGCCAATATTATAGAGCGTAGCACCTGATACGACACTTTTTGACGGATCAAGATTTCCGGCAAAGGTGGCTGCGGTAGTGCCTTGAGCTGCAAGAATCTTTTTATTGCCATTATAAGAATCAGAATATAAGTTAATTGACTCTACAGCCTTGTCGCTGTTGAACACATAGTTGCCGTCTGCATCTATCGTATACTCTTCCCAGCCGCAAACCTTATAACCGCCAACCGTCAGATTTCCATCCTCATCGACATCAAAATTACCTGCTCTGGTAAATTGATACTCCCCGCTGGAGCCGCCGGAGACAATAAAAAATCCGTCGCCGCTAATGGATACGTCAGTGGCAACTCCCGTAGATTGGGTACTGCCTACCGTCATCAGTGTATCAATGCTGCCAACGCTGACACCGAGGCCAATCTGTTTGGCATTGGTTCCTCCTTTGGTTGCCGTTGAGGAAGACGCACCGCTAATTGTCTGACTGAGTAAATCACTGAAACTGACGCGCTGTGATTTGTAGCCAGTCGTACTGACATTTGAAATATTATTACCAATTACATCCAGACTTGTTTGTTGGGCCTTAAGACCGGAAACACCGGAAAAAAATGCGGTCATCATAGAGAAAGCACCCTCCTGCTATCTTTTTATGGTTACTATTTCATCAGTCATTCAGAAATAGTCTCAGCCTCCCCTATGGGGTCCAGCTAAGCGGTAGTCGTATTGTCCGCGCTGCTTACTTGGTTGATGGAGCTAAGCAATACCGTTGTACCGCCAACATTGACATACGTATTGCTGCCAGATACTGTTACAGACTTAACAGTACCGGAGCCGGTATAGCTATTGCCTGATGAATCGGTTGTTGTATAGGTTGCTTCTTTGCCAATCATGCTGTAGGCCGTAACATTATTGACTGTTGTATAAATACTGGACAACTGTGACAGTGAGCTGATTTGTGTCATTTGAGTCACATATTCTGTGGCACTAACGGGATCGGTAGGATCCTGATACTTGAGCTCTGCCGCCAAAAGTTCCAGAAAGGACTCAAAATCCAGGCTGGTGCTGCCGGTGGTGGAACTGCTGGATGTACTGGAACTTGTTGAACTTGTAGTTGACAGTAAAGCACTTGAATTAACACTCATTTGCTATTCCTCCTAAAAAACTATTTAGTTAGTCATAGTTAGTTTCGCAAATGATTATTTAGTTTTAATTAAAAAGGGAAACAGAAAAAACTATTTTTCAACAAAGCAAACCATTCATCGCCCGATAGTTTTCCAAAAAGGGGACAGTCCCCTTTTCCACGTGTCATGGGGACGTTCCACTGACACACTTTTAAGGCTCAACGATCGTGACATTAGCCAATAGGCATAAAAAAAGAGAACTCCTTTTTTAAGGAATTCTCTTTTCGCTATTTGCTTACATTAAACTGCTTGTTCCTGCATGCCTGCCATCAACATGCCCAGCCTCTGTTCATTGGCTTGTTCAGCGGGCAAGATATCCATTATATGTCCATCATAAAACACGGCTACCCGATCACTGAGTTTCTGAATTTCTTCAAGGTCTTCGGAAATGACCACAACACCCATGCCCTGCTCACGGGCCTTAAGCAGCATGGAGTGAACATATTCGGTAGCACCGATATCCAATCCGCGAGTTGGATAGGCGGCAATCAGCACTTTTGGTGCTCTGGTAATTTCCCGGGCTAAGATTAATCGTTGAATATTTCCGCCTGACAGCCGCCCTGTAGGTGTATTCAAGTGCGGCGTTTTTACACCATATGCTTTTACAAGCTCAGCACTGCGTGTCTGAATCGTCTTATTTTTTAAAAAGCAAAACTGGGAAAAAGGCGAACAATGATGATCTTTTAAAATTAAGTTTTCCCAGATAGAGAAAGCACCAATCGTACCAACATGCAAACGGTCTTCCGGGATATAGCCTAAGCCTTGCTCAATCATCTTACGAGGTGCCAGATTAGTAATATCACGGTTGCACAAGGATATATTACCTTTTTCCACCTTACGCAAACCGCCAATTGCTTCAGCAAGCTCTTTCTGTCCATTCCCGGAAACTCCGGCAATTCCTACTATTTCACCAGCTGCCACTGTTAATGAAATCCCTTTTAATGCCGGTGTACCTTTGTCACCAGCCACTTCCAGGTCTTTAATAGACAGCAGCGTATCCCCGCAGCCCGACAAAGCGTCCCGCTGTAAGACCTTCATTTCACGGCCTACCATCATCTGGGCAAGCTCTTTCGGATTCGTTGAACTGGTCTTCACGGTAGCAACCAGTTTGCCGTCCCGCAGAACGGTGACGTTATCACTGATTGCCATTACCTCGCTTAATTTGTGACTAATAATAATAACGGCACGGCCTTGATTAGCCATATTACGCAGCAAAGCAACCAATTCTTCCGCTTCTTGCGGCGTCAGGACCGCTGTTGGTTCATCCAGTATGAGCAGACGGGCACCACGGTATAGTGCTTTGATAATTTCCACCCGCTGCTGTTCGCCAACACTAAGCTGCCATACATAAGCATCGGGGTTGACACTGAGGCCATAGGCTGCCGATATGTCGCGTATTTTGGCAGCTACTGTTTTTAAGTCCAGGAATGGCCCTTTGCCCGAAGGCAAGCCGAGTGCAATATTCTCACTGACTGTCAAGGTAGGGACCAGCATAAAATGCTGATGTACCATACCAATTCCCAGTTCAATTGCCTGGCGCGGTGATTCGATCTTCACCGGCTGTCCATTTATGCATATTTCGCCGCCGTCTGGTTGATAGAGCCCATAGAGTGTATTCATCAGTGTTGTTTTTCCGGCTCCATTTTCACCGAGCAATGCTAAGATTTCCCCAGATTTAATTTGAATACTTACATTATCATTACTGAGCACACCGGGAAATCGCTTGGTGATACCCCTCATTTCCAAATATTCGATTTGTTGAGTCATTGTAATCACCTCTCCCGGTATTTCAACCTATTTTATTTCGATACATCAATTTTCAGCGCACCGCTGGCTAACTCTTTTTTCGCTTTTTCTACCGCATCTTTTACGTCCTGCGGTATTTTATCAGCCAATTTAGGATTATATTTAAGGTCCAGTGTTCCATCTGCAAAGGATAAGGTTAAATGTTGTCCACCAACTGTACCTTGATTGCGTAATTCAATCATTTTATTGATAATTTTTTCCCAATTGTATACCTGTGCAGCAAGTACGGTATCTGGTGCTATAGTGCTCTGATCCATATCAGTAGACATCCAGTAAGTGCCTGCTTTGTCAGCAGCAGCTTTGATTGCTCCCGGTACTTGCTGTGAAGATCCGGTTAATACGTCAGCACCGGCATCCATGTGAGTTTTGGCTATTTCACCGGCTTTCACCAAGTCGCCAAATGAACCTGTATAAGCTATACGCAGCTTAACATCGGAACTAGCAGCTGCTACCCCTTGCTGAAAACCTCTGTTGTACTTGATAGCATCGCCAGCTTCTACAGGGCCAACAATACCAACTGTTTTCGATTTCGTCATCTTACCTGCCAGCAGACCTAGCAGATAAGCACCTTCCTGTGCTTGAGGATCATAGGCAATAATATTGGGACCTACTTGAGCGCCTGTACCATAGGCAAATGTAATTTTAGGAAACTCAGGAGCAATTTCTTTTAAAATACCGTAGTATTGAGCACCATGAGCAAAAATAATATCATAGCCCTGTGTAGCATATTGGCGGATAGCAGCGCTGGCGTCGACCGGTTTACCCATGCGCTCACTGACAGCTAGCTCAATTTTGTCATTCTTTTTCAACACTTCATACATAGATTGGGACCAGGCTAAGTCATCAACCGTGCTGGGAATAACCAATGCTACTTTTAGTTTTTTCGCTTTAGGAGCCTCAGCGGCAGGTGCATTCGGCTTAGAGCCACAACCAGTTACAAATAAGGAAAGTGCTACAAGAAAAACCAACATCAATTTCGTGAATTTTACCATGCGTTTCATTTTATTTCCCCCTCTACTTTTATCAACCTATATACTATCCCCGGGCGCCTCTTTCAAAGGGCCTGCCAAGTGCAGCAGGGGCCCAGATACGTCCAAAGGTCATAGCCAGCGCAATAATAGTAACTACATAAGGTAAAATAACTGCTAGCTCATAAGGAAAATTGATACCGATAACCTGTACCCATAACTGCACTGAGTCAGCCATACTGAACAGCAGTGATCCGGCAAGGATTCCCCATGGACTCCAGCGCCCGAAATATACGAGAGCAACTGCGATAAAACCGCGTCCGGCAATAATGTTATCGGCAAACATGTGCGTATTGCCAATCGTCAATGCTGCTCCTGCCAGCCCCCCCATCATGCTGCCCAGAATCAGGCATTGGTACCGTATCCCGTCGACGCTGACACCTAACGTATCGGCTGCTTGCGGAGTAGTGCCAACAGCCCGCACCTTCAAGCCCCAGCTAGTTTTATATAGAACCAGCCAACATACGGGGACAAGCAAAAATGCCAAATAAACGACGATATTATGCTCAAACAGCGTACTGCCAATCACAGGAATATCTGAGAGCAATGGGATTTTAACCGGCTTCAGCCCTTCAATAGTGGTAATGCCGCCCACATACAAACGGAAAAACAACCCCGACAGGCCCCAGCCAAACATGTACAGTCCAATACCGCTGATACCCTGTTCCGCTTTTAATGTAATACTGACAACGCCCATGATCACTCCCATGAGACCGCCAACTACAATACCTGCTGCTAATCCGAGGTACGGGTTGCCTGTGGTAAGACTGACATAGAATCCGGAAAAGGCGCCCATCAGCATTACGCCTTCCAAGCCCAGATTATAAATCCCTGAACGCTGTGTAAACATTTCTCCCAAAGCTGCCAGCAGGTAAGGAGTAGCCAGGCGAATGCCGGTTGCGAGAATACCTAGAAAAATACTTTGGCCTACTAAATTATCCACGGCATTTGCCCTCCCCTGCAGTCATTTTTGACGACCAGAATTGCAGCCTTGCCAACAATTGAGGTTTACGAAGAATCAAATCAGCAGAAACAACAAATAAAATAACCAACCCCTGAATGACGAGTACAATTGAGGAAGGCACATGCACAGCCCGCTGCATCATATCTGCACCGAGGATAAGTGCACCGAACAGCACCGAGGCAGGAACAATTCCGAGTGGATGGAGACGGCCAAACAGAGCTGCCACAATACCGGTAAAACCGTAGCCGGCAGAGATATCCTCTAGTGCCCTGTGGTGAACGCCCACTACCTCCACTGCCCCAGCCAAGCCGGCAAAGGCACCGCCCAGTGTCATCGCCAGGACCAGATATTTCTCCACATTGATACCGGCATACCGGGCAGCTTCAGGTCCCTGTCCTACCGCCCGCATGCGAAAGCCGATTGTCGTACGCCATAAGAAAAAATATACCAATACGGCCAGGATGACCGCCAGCAAAAAGCCGGTATGGAGCCGGGTTCCCGGAATGAGCCGGTCCAGCCAAATGGTGTTAGTAACCAGAGCTGTCTGGGGTACACCTGTACCAAAGGCAACTTCCTGAGGATCAAGCAAAAAGAGCCTTATCAAAAACAGGTACATTTGTGCGGCAATCTGATTCAGCATTACCGTGCTCAAAATTTCGTTCACAGCCAACCGCGCTTTTAACCAGCCTGCCAAACCACCCCACAAGCCGCCTGCTGCTGCTCCGCCAAGCAAAACAACCGGCAGTAACAGGACAGCAGGCAGCTCGGGACATGCCAAAGCAATTGCAGCAGCCGTCACGGCCCCCATGAGGATCTGCCCTTCGCCACCGATGTTCAAGATACCACTGCGAAAAGAAATAATAATACCAAGGCCAACTAAGAGCAGCGGAGTAGTGCGGACTAATGTTTCCGAGAAGCCGAAGTTGCTGGAAAAAGGACCACTGAGCATAACACCATAGCTTTCCAGCGGATTCGCATTAGCAAGTAAAATGAAGACAGCACCAACCAGCAGCGCCCCTCCAAGAGCGGCTACTAATACAAAAGCCTGTAACAGCCAGGATTTTTGCGATTCTAAGTTCATGTCCATTCTCCTTTAACAGAGCTTATTCGTTTTCATCTTCC
>NZ_DALZUO010000009.1:23552-144964 GCF_032013335.1 Anaerospora sp.
GATTCTAAGTTCATGTCCATTCTCCTTTAACAGAGCTTATTCGTTTTCATCTTCCGGGAAAAATTAGAAAAGACTTAGCTTGTGCCAAGTTTTAAGACGCAGGCAGAAGCGTATGTCATTCTTATTTCGCAATTTAGAAAGTGTAACTTTCTAAAAAAGATAAAAACGCCCTGCTTCACCAAGTGAATGCAGAGCGCCATTGCTCATTTTATAATTTTGTAATTTCATTGTATTTCATTACAAAACATTTGTCTAGGGGGTAAAGATGTTTTTTGTAACGCTTAGACAAATGTCTGAAAAATAACACGCAGGAATTCGCCACAGCTTGTTAGAATGCTCCTAAAAAGTATGAATTTTGTTATTACCGAAGGGAGATAGAATCATGCCACATCAATCTGCTATTGATTACTTACGACAAGCCATTTCTGTATCAAAAAAATCACGGGAGCATGGCAATACGCCTTTTGGCGCTATCTTGGTTGATTCAGAAGGTACGGTTATATTAGAGCAAGAGAATATCGAAATCACTCAGTCCAACTGCACTGGCCATGCCGAAACCACTTTAATGGAAGCAGCCTCTCAGCGCTATAGCAAATCTTTTCTCTGGAATTGTACACTGTATACGACCGCCGAGCCTTGTGCCATGTGTTCCGGTGCTATTTACTGGGGCAACGTGGGAAAGGTTGTATATGGGATTAGTGAAGAAAGGCTGCTGACTTTAACCGGCGATAATGAGCAAAACCCCACCTTTAATCTTCCCTGCCGGGAAGTATTCCGCAAAGGGCAGAAGCAAATCACAGTCGTTGGCCCTTTCCCTGAGCTGGAAGACGAAATTGTTGCTGTCCATGAAGGGTACTGGAAATAGACTAAACCGGTACTCTGTCATTCGACATAATTTGATAATATCTAGACAATTACCCTCAAATCGGCTATAATTTGACTATTGTTTATTTCACCTTGATGGTGCTATAACGTTTGAGCAAAGGCGCTCTAAAGTGAACGGTTGTTCACTTTAGAGCGTATTTTATTAGCATGAATAGGAGAATTTTTATTATGGCAAATGTAAGCACTACCATTTGTGGCATTCCCTTTTCCAACCCGATTATGCCTGCCGCCGGCCCTACCTCAAAAGACGGAGCTATGTGTCAGGCAGCAGCAGCGGGTGGAGCAGGCGCAATCGTTACGAAAACCATCTCTGTAGAACCGGCTGCTGTACCCAGACCATGTATGGCTGAAGTAAAAGGCGGCTTTTTAAATACTGAGCTGTGGTCGGAACTATCAAAAGAACAATGGCTGGAAACCGAATACAAACTGGCCAAGGATACAGGACTGCCTCTTATTATTGGCTTAGGATATACAGCCGAACAAATTGCCGAACTGGCACCGCTGGTTAAACCCTACGCCGATGCCCTTGAATTATCCACCCATTATATAGGCAAAGACCTTTCTCCCATCATTAATGCACTAACTGCCGCCAAAAAAGCGGTTGATGTGCCGGTCTTTATGAAAATGAGCCCACATCCTAACATTCAGGAAATTGCACTAGCCATGGAAGCAGCCGGTGCCGACGGACTTGTTATGATTAACTCTTTCGGCCCCTGCATGAGTATTGATCTTGACAGCGGATTGCCTTTAATGGGCAGTAAGAGCGGTTACGGCTGGCTGTCCGGTGCTGCAATCAAACCATTAGCCATTCGCTGTATTTATGATGCTGCCAGTGTCGTAAAGATCCCTATTTTAGGCGTTGGCGGCGTAACAAACGGCCGCGATGCAGCCGAGATGTTGATGGCCGGTGCCTCTGCCGTCCAGGTCTGCACAGAGGGTATTTTGCGAGGACCAAATGTATACGGCAAAATTGTTAGTGAGCTTAACCAATTTCTTGATTCGCAGGGTTATGCTTCTATTGAGGATATTAAAGGGCTCACTATTCGCAAGATGAAAGAATGGGAAGCCAATTTTACTCCCGCAGTTCCTGAAGTTGAGCAAAAGAAATGCAAGATGTGCGGTGCCTGCGAAGCAAGCTGCGTATACGGTGCTATCTCCAGAAGCGGTCAATTGCAGATAGATGGCGACAAATGCTTTGGCTGCAGCCTGTGTGTCAGCCGCTGCCGCTTCAATGCTTTACGTATGCCTGCTCTCAGTCAATCCCAGGAGGGTTATCATGGCTAGTTTTCTCATCCGTAATGCCCGTATTGTCGATGGAACGGGCAATCCCTGGTATATTGCCGACGTTGCCGTAAAGGACGATACCATCAGTGAGATTGGCCGAATAAACAGTGATACTGATTATGATGAAATCATCGATGCTGAAGGACTTACTTTAGCACCCGGTTTTTTTGATATGCACTCTCATTCTGATTTGTCCCAGCTAGTCAATCCCGAGGCATCGGCTAAAATCAGACAGGGGATTACAACTGAGCTGATTAGTCAGGATGGCTTAGGTGTAGCACCTATGGTACCGGAACATATCGATGAATACCGCAAGTATCTTTCCGGCCTCCAGGGCGATCCGGCGATTGATTGGACCTGGCGATCCTTTGCCGATTACTTAGCGCGCATAGAAGCAATTGGAACAGCTACTAATGTTGCTTCTCTGCTGAGTCATGGCCCTTTAAGGGTTGTGACTGTCGGTCTGGAGGAGCGGGCCGCCACCGAACAGGAGCTAATCCAAATGGCAGAACTCGCAAGGCAGTCTTTTACCGAAGGTGCCTTCGGCTTATCGACAGGCTTGATTTACCCCCCCTGTGTTTTTGCCTCTGATGATGAGCTTCACATTCTGGGTGAAGCTACAGCCGCAGCTGGCGGACTCTTTGTTGTCCATGTCCGTAATGAACGGGGATTAATCAAGGAGTCGATTCAGGAAATTTTTGATATTGGTTATAAGACTGGCGTAAAGCCACATATTTCCCATCTTAAAGTCATTGGTAAAGAAAACTGGGGTACAGCAGCCGAGGTCCTTGCCCTATTCGATGAAGCCAGAAACAATGGTTTGGATGTAGGCTTTGATCAATATCCCTACCCGGCAGGCAGCACAATGCTCAGTATCCTTGTACCTGCTCACGCCCATGCCGGAGGCCCCGAAAGCTTTCTGGAACGTTTAAAAGACAAAGAAATGCGCACCCTCCTTGCCAAAGAAATGGTGACCGGTCTGCCAGGCTGGGAAAACATTAACACTGCAGCTGGCTGGGACCGTATTCTAATTACCGGTGTCAATGACGGTCCTAATAAGAAATGGGAAGGGAAAACTATCTTTGATATTGCCTGCCACAAGGATATTTCACCACAAGAAGTCATTTTTGATTTGCTGTTGGAAGAGGAACTACAAGTCTCTATGGTGAATTTCAGTCTTCATGAAGATGATGTTGTTACCATTCTTCAGCATCCCCTGGGTATGCTGGGTACAGACGGATTGCTAGGTGGAAAACCGCATCCCCGTGCTTACGGATCAACCGCAAGAATTCTGCAGAAATATGTGCGGGAAGATGGAGCAATCAGCCTTGAACAGGCTGTCGCCCGCATGACATCAAGACCTGCTGCTCAATTAGGCATTTATGACCGGGGTATCATCCGCCCGGGAATGAAAGCGGATCTTGTTTTATTTAATGCAGAAACCGTCAGAGATGTAGCAACTTATACCGACTCCTGCCAGCACCCCACCGGATTTTCCTATGTATGGGTTAATGGCACAGCCGCTGTGGCTAACGGCCTGGAAACCGGTGCTTTATCTGGTCAGGTACTCCGCAAAGGTCAGTAACAGATTAGTCCATAATATGAGTAAAGAGAGGGACTACAACGAATGAGTACAAACCGTCTTAAGGCACCTGTAACATCGATTGATGAACAAGCTCTTGTCCTCCTTTGTCAACAGCTGATTCAAACCCCTAGTTATACGGGGCAGGAAAAAGGTGTTGCAAGTCTGCTAAAAGATACCATGCTTGGTTTAGGTTTTGACCGGGTATGGATTGACGCTGTTGGCAATGTAATCGGCGAAATTAAGGGAGCGCTGCCTGGCCCCCGTATTTTGTTCGATGGACATATTGATACCGTAGAAGTAAGTGATGAGGATAAATGGTCCGTAGCCCCCTTTGCCGGTGAACTGCGGGACGGTCACCTTTACGGGCGGGGTGCCACAGACATGAAGTGCGCTATCGGCGCTATGGTCCAGGGTCTTGCACCCTTAATTGCCGCAAAAAACACCTTGGCAGGCTCTATATTTATTTCCGGCACCGTTTGCGAAGAAACATTTGAAGGAATTGCTTTAGGCAAGGTTATCGAGGCAGTACAGCCTGATTGTGTTGTCATCGGCGAAGCTTCCGGCCTAAGCTTAAAAAGAGGGCAGCGCGGAAGAGCTGAAATAGCGGTAACAACGCTTGGAAAAGCAGCTCACTCTTCTAATCCAGCTGTAGGAAAGAACGCCGTTTACATGATGATGCAGCTGATAGAAAAAATCCGCAATCTGCCAGTCTCCCATGACAGCTTCTTAGGCGACGGTATTCTTGAATTAACTGATATTATTTCTACTCCTTACCCTGGTGCTTCGGTCGTACCTCACCGCTGCCGCATTACCTTTGACCGCCGTACGCTGGTAGGTGAAGCAGAAGATACTGTGCTTGCTCCTATCCGTCAGGCGATTGCTGAGTTAACAGCCGGGGACCCCTCCTTCGCAGCTGAGGCGGAAATTGTATCAGCCAGTCAGGAATGCTATACCGGCGCAGTCCTCAGCGGCAGCCGCTTCTTCCCTGCCTGGGTACTGGAAGAAACGCACCCGTTAGTCGACGGTTCATTAGCGGCATTGCGTCAAACCGGACTTGATCCGGCTCTTACCAAATACAGTTTCTGCACAAATGGCAGCACCTCCGCCGGTGTACATCATATCCCCACCATCGGCTTCGGCCCCGGCCGCGAAGACGGTGCCCATGTAGTAGATGAAAACATCGAAGTTGAGCAGCTAATCGGAGCAGCAATAGGCTACCAAGCCATCGCCGCCAAATTCCTGCTAAAGTAACCATAAAACACGGGGCTGTCGCACGCACTAACGTTTGCGACAGCCCCGTTGTCCTTTAGCTTTTCTGAAAGACAATACCACCGTCCCCCATTCTTCGACTCACAAGAACCGTCCCCTTGAGTCAACAGGCCATCGCAGCCAAATTCTTACCTCAAGTAAACGAAAAAAAGCCTGTCGCCATAAAAGCGACAGGCTTTTTGCTATTCCTATTGTGCACCCTATAAGGGAGCTTATCACACCCAACAAACACCAGTGGCCCCGTCACCCCTGCCCACAAGCTAAGAAGCTAAAGATGAGATTGCCACGTCGCTATGCTCCTAGCAATGACAATTGGGCTGAACCTATTGTGCACCCCGAAGGGGGAGCTTATCACACTCCAACGCCAGAGGTCCGGTCCCTCGTCTTCCCTTGCCGACAAGCTTAGGCCGTCGAGAATGCTCCAGCTGCTAGGCGCGGCCGAGGAAGCGAGCGAAGACAGACAGCGGGGTACGGCAAGCGAGCTCCGCAGGCCGCAGCAACGCAGATGGGGCCTTATCGGCGGCCGTCCTTACTTCGTTCCGAAGATACGGTCGCCCGCATCCCCCAACCCCGGCACAATATAGCCATGGTCGTTCAAACGCTCATCAACGGAAGCGGTATAAACCTCGACATCCGGATGCTGTTCATTAACAAGATGAATGCCCTCCGGTGCGGCTACGAGGCACATAAGTTTTATATTTTTGGCGCCTTTTTGTTTGAGCAGCGAAATTGCTGCTACAGAAGATCCGCCAGTAGCAAGCATTGGATCGATAACAACAAAATCCCGTTCTGCCACGTCAGTCGGAAGCTTGCAATAGTATTCAACCGGTTTTAAGGTCTGGGGATCACGGTAAACGCCTACATGACCAACTTTAGCGGCAGGAATAAGACGCAGAAAACCGCTCACCATTCCCAGCCCGGCCCGCAAAATTGGCACAATACCAATTTTTTTACCTGACAACGTTTTGCAGGTGCATTTCGTTACAGGAGTTTCGATTTCAATTTCTTCTAACGGCAGGTCACGAGTTAACTCATAGCCCATCAGCATTGCTACTTCTTCAAGCAGTTCGCGGAATTCTTTCGGACCAGTGTTTTTATCCCGAATCAAAGTCAATTTATGTTGGATCAGAGGATGATTAATTACTTTTACTTGCATGCTATTCCACTCCCATATTTTATTAAATAAGTACCCTAGTGTCTTGACCAAGTTAAATCTTAGCTTAGCCAGCGTATCTTTTTTCGCACTGTTGCGTTGTCGTCGCCTTACATATTCCCGATTTGCGCGGACTCCTCCGCCTTGCATTGCAATAAATTCTACACTGTCTAATTCTAATTCACAACTTTGCCAAGACACTAGTACCTCGTCAGATCTAATCCAGTGAATACTGACGGTCTGTTTGCAGGAAATAGCCTCGCCATTATCCTACCGTTTTAGACCTGACAAGGTACTAGTCCGCGTATAGAGGAAACCGCTGACTTAATTCTTCAACAAGCGAAACTGCTCTGGCTTTAGCCTCAGCATCATGCGGATTCTTAAGAACGAGCGATATAATTTCACCAATGATAAGCATTTCCGCTTCTTTCATACCACGAGAGGTAACAGCCGGAGTACCGATGCGAACACCGCTTGTAACAAAAGGGCTGGCAGTATCAAAAGGAATGGTGTTCTTATTAACAGTAACGCCAACTTCGTCTAAGATCTTCTCAGCTTCTTTACCTGTCAAGTGTTGTCCCCGCACATCAATCAGCAGAAGATGATTATCCGTACCGCCTGACACGAGCGTAAATTCTTCACCTAATAATTTACCGGCAAGCGTTTTGGCATTCTTGATAATCTGCTCTTGGTAAAGCTTGAATTCTTCACTCATAGCTTCTTTAAGCGCTACTGCCTTAGCCGCAATAATATGCATCAGCGGGCCTCCCTGAATTCCAGGAAAAATCGCCTTATCAATTGCTTTAGCATATTCATCCTTGCACAAAATAAGACCGCCTCTGGGTCCGCGCAGCGTTTTATGAGTAGTAGTAGTAACGACGTCAGCATAAGGAACCGGGCTGGGATGAAGTCCAGCAGCAACCAAACCAGCAATATGGGCCATATCTACCATAAATAGTGCCCCTGCTTCATGAGCAATGGCCGCCATTTTTTCAAAGTCTATGATCCGTGGATAAGCACTGGCGCCGGCAACAAGCATCTTAGGCCGCTTGTCCAGTGCAATTGCCCGTACTTCATCATAGTCAATCCGCTGGTTTTTTTCATCTACGCCGTAAGCAATAATATTGAAATATTTACCTGAAATATTTACAGGGCTGCCATGAGTCAAATGACCACCATGGGACAAATTCATGCCCATAATAGTATCACCAGGCTGAAGCAAGGCGAAATAAACAGCAGTGTTTGCCTGTGCACCTGAGTGAGGCTGAACATTTGCATGATCGGTACCGAAGATCGTCTTCGCTCTTTCAATTGCCAGGCGTTCCACTATATCAACATACTCGCAGCCGCCATAATAGCGGTTTCCAGGATATCCTTCGGCATATTTATTAGTTAATACCGACCCCTGAGCTTCCATAACAGCTTTACTGACAAAATTCTCTGAGGCAATCAATTCAAGCTTATTTTGCTGGCGACCTTTTTCTAAGGCAATGGCCTGTGCCACTTCCGGATCAAATGCGGCTATTATGCTCACTTTTTTCTCTCCTTCCTTATGTAAGACCTACATCATTCGTATACTGCACGATTACCGCCGATTAATTTCGGACGGGTACGGGCGGCAGTCAAACAAGCTTGACCAATATAATTCTGTGTCAAGCGCACAGGGACAGCAACTTTTTTCAAATGCATTCCTATCAACGTATTACCTATATCCAGTCCGGCATGAGCTGCAATTTCCTCAACAACCACAGCATCAGTAAACTGCTGCATAGCTCTGGCAGCCAATGCCCCTCCGGCCTTTGGAACAGGAATAACGGTCACCGGCTCTAAACGGTACTCAATGCTTGTTTGGCGCTCAACTACCAATGCACGATTTAAATGCTCGCAGCATTGTATGGCAAGCCGAAGTTGATGAGCGGCACATACCTCTGTTAAAACATCAAATAACACCTCAGCCACTGCTTCCGAGCCACCGGAACCAATTTTTGCGCCCTTCACTTCGCTGGTACTGCAGCCTACAACCAAAAGCTGGCCTGGCTGTAAAGCAGCAGCAGTAATTAATTCCGATACTGCCGCCCGTGTCTGGCTGCTAATTTGGATTAAATCAAGGGTATCCATACCATCACCTACTTAGGCAATCTAGATTGCCTTATTCCATTTCACTGATAAGCTTGACCCGGTTGGCATGCCTTCCACCGGCAAATTCACTGGAGAGCCACTTTTGCACAATAGCCAGCGCCAGGCCAGGACCAATTACCCGTTCACCTAGGGTCAAGATATTGGCATCATTATGCTCGCGCGACATTTGAGCAGAAAAAACATCATGGCATAAAGCTGCCCGGATTCCCTTTACCTTATTGGCTGCAATACTCACGCCAATACCTGTCCCACATATAATAATTCCCCGCTCGTATTCCCCGGCGGCCACAGCAGTGGCTACACCTTGCGAAATACAAGGATAGTCTACGGAATCAGTAGAGTAGGTGCCAAAATCATGATAAGCTATGCCTTGTTCTGTAAAAAAAGCAATGATCTCTTCCTTAAGGCGAAAGCCGCCATGATCACTTCCGATAGCAATTGCCACAAAGAACCCTCCCTTTGCATATTCGACATTGGTTTCGACTTTTATCAGCTATCTCCTGCTAATAGGAGGATTTTTTCCCACGCTGTATCAATCAATTTTTCAAGCTGTTCAGCACATTGACGATAAACTTCCGTATCTCCACCAAAAGGGTCGTCCACATCTCCCGCATATCCGGCAAACTCAGCTAATGTATAAACTCTTCCTGCCGATGCAGGCACCAGCTTAAGAATAGCTCGTTTATGCGAACCGGTCATCGTCAAAACAAGGTCTGCCATCTCAATATAATCAGGCAGTAACTGGCGGGAGCAATGAGCTGAGATATCAATATTTCTCGTGGACATCGCCATCATCGCACCATATGAGGCAGGAAATGCCCCATCGCCGGCTAGCCCTGCCGACAATATTTTAATTTGATCAGCTTTACCGGCCTTTTTCACTTTTGCGGTAAGCAAGGCTTCGGCCATCGGACTGCGGCATGTATTACCCGTGCAGACTACAAGGATGTGCAGCATTTTATCAACCTCTCTTTAGTATGTCCTAATTATTTTAACAAAAATATGTACTGTTAAGCAGAAATAAGCTCAGTCAGTACCAATAAGCACGTCAGCGAACTTAACTATACGATAGGTTCGCCCTCTTTAATAATAAAGCCCGAACTCTAAAATCCTTAAAATAGCGCTGTCCAGAGCAAATGGGCACCTAGCCCCATCAACACAAAACCGCCTATCAGTTCTGCCCGTGAGCCAAAACAATGGCTGACGCGCCGTCCGACAATTAATCCGGCAATTGCAATAACAAAAATAACAGAGCCCAGAATAAAACTTAGCTTCAGTAAGTCTACATCCAGCATCCCCAGGCTAAAACCGGCTGCTAAAGCATCTATGCTCACGCTGGCTGCCAGCATAACGAAGGTAAATCCTTTTAATGGGTGCCCGCACGCACCATCTGCTTCATTACAGGTTAAGTTTTCCTTTATCATATGCACACCGAGTCCGGCTAAAACCAACGCTCCTAAGGCACTCGCCCAGTCTTGTACTGCAGCTACCTGCCAGTCAATATGATAAGTGCCAACATGTTCCACCATATGTCCCAGCCAATGTCCGGCATGATAGCCTGCGAGAATCATAATAATGTGAAACAAGGCAAAAACAATTGCTGAGCGCAGAATCACCCGCAGCCTGACGGGATTCATGCCAATCGGCACCGCCACTGAGAATAAATCGGTTCCTAAGGCTGCACTAAGCACGAATAGCTCAAGGGTACTCAATATCCGCCACCTCCGTTTCGATAATGTATATGAAAAAGAGAGGGGTGGTAGTATGAAATTATTAATAATCGAAAGAGAAACTTAAACCTGCAGAATTTTATATCCGGCTGCTTTGCGCAACCGATTCATTACCGCTAAGCCTAAGCCACTTTCACTGATCCCTTCTGCATAAATAACATCAACCGGATTGTGGTCAAAAGAAAGCAATACATTATATAAATGATTAGCAATTTCACCTGCATTACGACGATGCCCATATACGGCAAATTGAATTTCAGTAGGCAAAAGCGCAGCGGTCTCTGCGGAAACCACCGCACCAACCCGCTTGCCCTCCAAGACAGCCTGTCGTACTTTTTCGATCAAGGCGGCAGCAACATTAACCTCTTCGCCCTCCAACAGGACCATTGGAGCTGATGGGGCATAATGTCTGTATTTCATGCCTGGGGCTTTCGGAATTAAATCATCCCGGCTAAGGGCAGGATCAATTTCGACTTCTCCGAGCGTATCCATCAACATTTCCAGCGTTATCCCGCCAGGTCGAAGCAGCGTGGGAACAGGTGTTGTACAGTCGATAATCGTCGATTCCACACCAACATCGCACGGGCCTCCGTCAACGATTGCCTCAATTCGGCCTGATAAATCCGCTGCCACAGCCTCGGCGGTGGTAGGACTTGGCCGACCGGAAAGATTAGCACTGGGAGCAGCAATCGGCAATCCTGTCAAGCGGATTAGTTCGCGGGCAATAACGGAATCAGGCAGGCGAACAGCAACTGTATCCAAGCCGCCTGTCACCTGGTCCGGTACAATCGGCTTTCTTTCCAGTACCAGGGTAAGCGGACCTGGCCAGTATCGTTCCATCAATGCCCTTGCATTGGCTGGTATTGTCCTTACCAACTGCAAAACTTCGCTTGCCTCAGCAATATGTAAAATAAGCGGATTATCGGACGGTCGTCCTTTAGCCCGGAAAATACCCGCTACCGCTTGAGGCTCCAGACCATTAGCGCCAAGCCCATAAACGGTTTCCGTAGGAAACGCTACTAAACCGCCGCTGACCAGAATGCGGGCAGCCTGCGTCAATATTTCCTTATCCGGCTTGTGCCTGTCTACTTGAAAATACTGTGTTTCTATCGACATAGTGCCTCCTGAAATAAGCTTCAAGGCGCCCTGAGTACTAGTACACGCTCAATGCCGCCATAGTCTTTGATGATGGCTTCAACTGTAAATACGCCGCCGTCCCTGGCGAGCGCAGCCACAGCTTCCGCCTGCTCTATCCCTACCTCGAATGCTACAAAACCGCCTGAATTAACATACCCTGGGGCCTCACTTATCATGCGGCGATAAAAATTCAGACCATCTTGACCTCCCGCAAGTGCTCCATAAGGTTCACGATGAACCTCCGGCGCGAGCCCTGCGATATCCTTATCCGGGATATAAGGAGGATTGGAAACAATCGCATCAAAGCGTTGGCCGGATAATGGCCGAAAAACATCTCCTGCCAGCAGTTGCAGCCGATCACTTACCTGGTGAGTAACCGCATTTTGCCCGGTTACAGCCAGTGCCGGAGACGACACATCGATCCCCACCCCGCTGGCTTGCGGCAAATGAGCTAACAAGCTGATGATAATCGCGCCACTGCCTGTACCTATATCCAAAATATTGGGTTCATCCTTTTCCCTCAGCCGCTCCAGCACCGCTTCTACAAGGACTTCCGTATCAGGACGAGGGATGAGTACGTCAGGCGTAACAGCAAAGCTTAGACCCATAAATTCCTTGTAGCCGATAATATAAGCTACCGGAGTACGCTGTGCCCTGAGTTTGACCAGCTTCCGGTATTCCGTCAGCTCCTGCTCATCAAGGGGTCGGTCAAAATGGACGTACAAATAAAGCCGGTCTTTCCCCAGTATATGGGAAAGCAGCACTTCCGCGTCAAGGCGGGGACTTTCCACGCCTTTTTCACAGAAATACTGCCCCGTCCATTTTAAAATACTGCCAACTGTCCACTGTTCTTTTTTTTCACTCATGATTATTCAGACTCAGCTTCTTTCAGACGCTCACTTTGCGCGGCAGTAATAAGACCATTAATCAGTTCATCAAGATCGCCATTTAAAACGAAATCCAGTTTGTGCAGCGTAAGACCGATGCGATGGTCGGTAACCCGCCCTTGGGGAAAGTTATAAGTTCGAATACGTTCGCTTCGATCGCCTGTTCCAACCTGACTTTTTCGATTCTGTGCCGTTTCTGCATGCTGCTTTTGCTCTGCAGCTTCCAGTAGTTTGGCTCGTAGTACACGCATCGCCTTATCACGATTTTTGAGCTGTGATTTTTCATCCTGGCATTGTACTACAATACCGCTGGGCAGATGGGTAATACGCACTGCCGATTCGGTTTTGTTAACATGCTGACCGCCGGCGCCGCTTGCACAATAGGTATCAATTCTTAGGTCATTATTGTTGACTTCAATATCGACATCCTCGGCTTCCGGCAAAACAGCTACGGTTACAGTAGAAGTATGAATACGCCCGCTCGCTTCAGTTGCAGGAACGCGCTGCACACGATGAACGCCGCTTTCAAATTTCAGTTTCGAATAGGCGCCATCACCTTGAATGGAAAAAACAACTTCTTTAAAGCCGCCCAAATCAGGAGCATTTGCATCAAGCAATTCTGTTCTCCAGCCTTGATTTTCGGCATACCGGGTATACATGCGAAACAAGTCACCGGCAAATAATGCCGCCTCATCTCCGCCTGCTCCGCCGCGAATTTCCACAATGACATTCTTGTCATCATTCGGGTCTTTCGGCAATAGAAGAATATGCAGATCCGCTTCCAGCTGTACTGCTTTTGTTTTTAACTCATTGAGTTCAAGCTGCACCATATCATGGAAATCATCATCAAGCTTGTCTTTTAACATTTCCAGCGCATCCTCAATGCCCTGGCGTACTTCCTTATATTCTCGATAGGCAGCGACAATACCAGTTAGTTTAGAGTGAGCCCGCGTAAGTTTTTGCCATTCATTCTGATTGGCAATAATATCGGGATCACTAATTAATTGTTCAAGTTCTAAATACTTGTCTTCTAAAGCTTGCAGTTTGTCAAGCACGTACAGTCACCTCATGCGGGCAGCCGGGAACCCTCACAGCGTCTACGCAAAGCGGGATTCCCGTCAGCCAATGCTTATATATTTTCAGGTTTAACAGCTTCCAATGCCATAATGGCAACTTCAATCTGATCATCACTAGGTTCACGAGTAGTCATTTTCTGCAGCCACAAGCCTGGTGTAATAGCACAGGCTACCCAGCGCAGCTCACTCCGTCCGGCAAAGCGGATAATTTCATAGGAAACACCGGCAATTAACGGCAATAAGACAATACGGGATACAATTCTCAGCCACAGGTCAGGCCATCCTAAAAAAGCAAAGACAACTATGCTGACTAACATAACTATTAACATAAAGTTAGTACCGCACCGGGGATGAAGTGTGGACATAGCTCGTATATTTTCCACAGTCAAAGGCAGGCCGGCTTCATAGGCATGAATTGTTTTATGTTCGGCACCATGATATTGAAAAACACGTTGAATATCCTTCATCATGGAAATAGCAGCAATATATGCTAGGAATATGACTAACCGCAAAATACCTTCAAGCGTATTTAAAATACGGGCATCGTCGGTCGTACTGTGCAAAAACTTAGCTGCATAGGTAGGAATAATCACAAACAAGCCAATAGCCATAACCAGTGAAAACAGCATGGTCATTGCAATTTCCTTATTTGACAACTCTTCCCCTTCTTCACCAGCCGCCTGGGCCGAAAAAGATAAGGCTTTCATTCCGTAAATTAGAGACTCGGCAAGTGCAATGACACCGCGTATCATCGGTTTTTTCAATATCGGGTAGGTATCAGAGATAGACTTTAGCTCTTCTTTTTTTACTGTAATATTCCCTGAGGGTTCGCGGACGGCGGTGGCGATATAGCCGGGTCCACGCATCATGACGCCTTCAATAACGGCTTGGCCGCCAACAAATACTTTCTTTTTTGGCTCCACGGCTTCTCTCCCCCTTATATCAACATAATCTGAAGCTGTATACAAATACAGCAGAGCATCTCTGCTCTGCTGCCCAATTAGCCTTCTTGGCCGTAGCGCTTATTGAATTGTTCAATCCGGCCGCGGGCTTTAGCAGCACGTTGTTGACCAGTAAAGAACGGATGACATTTGGAGCAAACATCAATGCGCAGTTCTTTTTTAACAGAACCCGTCATGAAGCTATTACCACAGCCGCAGGTTACTTTGGCTTCACCGTAATTAGGATGAATCTTTTCTTTCATGTATCTTGCACCTCACTTTTTGCCACTTAACTTTTGCCAGGTAATTATACCATATAGGGACAGGCTTTTGCAACAGCAACGCATTATTTTCCTTCCCTATTTTGATATACAGTAAAACTGCCAAGGTCTACCTTGGGAAATGTTTTTGCCAGATGCTCAAGGAAAGGGCGCACTCCCAGTGGAGCCTCCCGGGCAGCAGGCATAACGGACAATAACCAGTCAGGATCCAAATTTAAATTACGGAGCTGAATCATATCAATACCTGTGCTGTCAATAAACTCGGTCCACGCGGCAATTTCTTCGGGGCGGTCGTTGAGTCCGGGAAATAGCAGCATATTCAGCGATACATATACACCATTCTCCTTAGCGTAGAGAATAGAGCTGCGCACATCATCCAGGCTGTAACCGGTACGGTAATAAGCCTGATAGGTTTCAGGGATGGCACTGATAATACTCACGCGCATGCTGTTCAGCCCGGCATCAACAATTTGCCTGATTCCCTCAGTATAACCAGCATTCGTATTTATATTGATAATTCCCTTGTTAGTCACAGCTCTGATTTGTTTTATTCCAGACGCAATGGCCGGAGCTGCCAGTGAAGGCTCTCCTTCACAGCCTTGCCCGAAGCTGATAATCGGTTCAGGAGCATGATCCAAATGGTATATTCCAAGCTCTGCAATTTCTTCCGCCGTTGGCGTAAAAACAATACGGCTCTGCGGAGAAGGACAGCATTCTGCCGGCTGAAGAGATATACAGCCCAGACAGTTGGCATTACAAGCAGGCGAGGTTGGAATGCCGCACTCCCATCGACGATAAAACAGATTCTGAGCCGTACAGCAATGCCAGGTAAGCGAACAGTTCGCCAAATGCTCAACAAGACGGTTTGAACCTAAATCACGTTTTACCTGATCAATTTTTTTGGCTAAGGCCGGTGTATTATACTTATTAGGATGCCATTTTGCATTATCACTAGTCGGTACAGCAGCCACCACGATCTGGTCTTTATAAAGTGCAGCAGCGGTGTAGCCAAAAAGCGGCAGCAGCGGTGCGTCCATATGTTTCTCGAAAGCGGGAAGATGAGTACGGGTATAGCCTACAGGCAGCATAGCGGCCACCGCCAACAGTGAAGAGGCCAACGGCTCGGTCTTTCCTTTTTTCTCCATAAGTGCGGTCCTGCCCGGCAAATACATTAGTTCGGCCCCTTCAGGCAGCGGTATCATATCCTCGGGATTCAAATTTACAATAGTTTCGCCTATTTTACCTACGGCCCGGTATCCCGGAGCATCATATATTTCGCCTTGTAAGTCGGCATATAGAGCTGTTAACATTTATTCACATCCTTAGGAACAGCCTTACTTGTTAAATAGATTCATTGTTTTAGTAAGGCCCACTTTTATAATACTCTCTACTGCATCAGCTGCTTTGGCAATCGCTTGCTCCACCAGCGGTTCTTCCTCCGTAGTAAAGCGGCTAAGCACATAATCGGCAACTTCCCAGCCCTCGGGCGGGCGGCCGATACCTAAGCGTACGCGGGCAAACGTATCTTTACTTAAATGAGTGAGCAAGGATTCGATCCCGCGATGTCCGCCTGATCCACCTTTCATCCGAAGCCGCAAGCGGCCCACCGGTAAATCAAGATCGTCAAAAATAACAACGATATCTTCGCTATCAACTTTATACCACCGCGCCAATTCACCAACTGAAGTACCGCTTAAATTCATATAGGTCTGTGGCTTGACAAGCAATACCTGCTCAGCGCCACGAAATTCAGCTACCTGAGCATTACTTTTATTCTTCCAGTTCTGACAATTCCAGCGCCGCGCCAGTTCATCCACAACCAGAAATCCGGCATTATGCCTAGTAGCACTATATTCTCTGCCCGGATTCCCCAGGCCGACAATAATCTTCATTTAATCCTCCTGTTTATTGACGATGTCATTCACAGTAACAAACTTATATCCCTTAGCAGCCAATGCAATAATAATATTCCGGGTTGCCTCCACCGTCTGAGCCCTTGAAGCTTTTGATGCAATGCCATCCCCGTCATGCAACAAAATAATGGAGCCGTTTTGTACTTTACTAACCACACGGTTCACAATCGTATCCACTCCGGGATTTGTCCAATCGCGGGCCATAACCGACCATTCGACCACTTCCAGCTTCTTCTCAGCCATGACCTCCATGACTAAGGGATCGCGAAATCCATGAGGCGGACGGATAACCGTCATTTTAATGCCGGTTAAATCCTCTACAATGCGATTGGTGCGATCTATTTCCTCTTCGCTTTTTTTCCGTCCTACCGTCAACAAATCAACATGCTGATAGGTATGATTGCCTAATTGATGACCGTCAGCAGCTATTTGCTGCACAAGCTCCGGATGGTTTTCGGCGTTTTGTCCAATGACAAAAAAAGTTGCCGGCACTTGGTATTCCCGTAAAATATCCAGAATCTGATTCGTATAAGGTGGATAAGGTCCATCATCAAAAGTAAGAGCCACTATTTTTTGGTCTGTTTTTATGCCCGTAAAAACCTTGCCATAGAAATGATTGTCCGGCAGCAGGGCATTGTAAGTCAAAATAGAGCCAAGCACAATGCCAATAATCGCGCCCCAAAAACCGATCCGCATAGGACGCCGCAAAATATGCAGATAATCAAGTACTAAGCCCGTAATGACCAAAGCAGTAAGCAAACCTAACATAGTAATAAGCCGCAGGCTAAGATCTCCCATTAGCGTTGCTCCATTTCTCTATACATGATAAGCCAGTCTCCTTGTGAATCAGTCGTTTTACCTTCATGATAAAATCCGCACTTTTCATAGACCCGAACAGCCGCCAGGTTATCAGGACGCACTTCCAAACGCACCCGTTTTACCTGGCTGGACTGAAAATAGCTAAGAGCTTCAGCCAATAAAGCCTGTGCCACTCCCTGGCCGCGTGCGTCAGGGTGAACGGCAATCGATAAAATACGGGCATCCGCCGCTTTAGCAGGTGTCAGGCTGGATCGTAAAAAAGCCACTTTGTTGAGCATGATAACAGTAACCGGGTGAAAGCCGAACCCATATTGCCCGCTAAGCCAGCGCCAGGTCCATTTAAACACATGACCGCCGGTAATTGCCAGCCGCCACAACGTTGAAAGCTTTGTCGGTGCAAAACAGTATCCGATTATCGTGCCTTTCTCATCTTTCGCTACCAGCGCTGCCGCGGGTTCGGCCCGGAACACAAGTGTAAAAACATCTTCCATCGCTTGAGGCTTGGGCAGCTTGCCACAATGATGAATAACGCTGTCATAAAAACACACCGTAAACAATGCGGCAATTGCTTTAATATTAGCTTCAACTGTACGGGTAACATGCATCAGACTACCCTCCATAAAAGAGCATATCCATGAGTATAGTATACACTAGCATATGCAAAAAAGCTGCTGCTAAGCCCTACCGGACTAAGCAGCAGCCGCAAAGGGCATAAAATAAGAAGCAAAAGAGGAGATTGCCACGTCGCTGCACTCCTCGCAATGACAGTCGAGCCTGTCGAAGTGTAACCCGTGCACCCCGGCAGGGGAGCCTATCACACCAGACGCCAGAGGTTTCGTTCTCCGTCCCCGTCTCCCCCTGCCGCCAAGCTCAGGCCGTCGAGAAGGCTCCAGCTGCTAGGCGGAGCGAGGACGTGAGCGAAGACAGTACAGCGGCGGTACGGCAAGCGAACGCCCGCAGCGACAACAACGCAGATGGGGCCTTATCGGCGGCCGTCTCTCTTAATCGTCGAAGAGTTTGCTTACGGAGACATCCGTATAAATCCTGATAATAGCCTCACCAAACAGCGGAGCTACAGAAAGCAGCTTAATTTTTGGAGTACGCTTTTCAGGCGGTACAGGAATGGTATTCGTTATAATAAGTTCAGTAATATTGGATTTTTCAATGCGCTCAATAGCGGGATTGCTGAGCACGGCATGCGTACAGCAGGCAAATACTTGCTTAGCGCCAAAACGTTCAAGAGCCTTGGCACCTTCTACCAGTGAACCGGCAGTATCAACAATATCATCTATTAAAATAGCGGTTTTGCCTTCCACGCTGCCAATCAAATTCATAACTTCCGCCACACCAGGCTGCGGACGGCGCTTCTCAATAATAGCAATTGGTGCTTCCAGTCTGTCGGCTAATTGTCTAGCCCGGGTTACCCCGCCTAAGTCTGGTGAAACAACAATAATATCTTCTATTTTCTTCGAAACAATATATTCAGCCAAGATAGGAACTCCAAAAAGATGATCTACGGGAACATCGAAAAAGCCCTGAATCTGTCCGGCATGAAGGTCCATCGTTACCACGCGGGTTACACCGGCTGTACTTAATAAGTCTGCTACCAGTTTTGCCGAGATTGGTTCACGGCCACGCGTCTTGCGATCCTGGCGGGCATAACCGTAATAAGGAATAACTGCAGTTATATGACGGGCAGAAGCGCGTTTAAGAGCATCTACCATAATAAGCAATTCCATAATGTTATCATTTACAGGATTACTGGTCGGTTGGATAACAAAAACATCTTTACCGCGAACACTTTCGTCAATCATGACCTGAGCTTCGCCATTATTAAAACGGCCAACAAAGGCATTACCTACTTTAAGCCCCAAATAAGCTGCTATTTCTTCGGCGAGCGCCGGATGAGCGTTGCCGGTAAATATTCTTAATTTCTTACCATCTTCAAATGTCATTATATTATGCCTCCCTATTCCTTCTTTTGTCGTTTGACCCAGCCTTCAAGATTGGACTGGCGGGCCCGGGCGACGCCCAGTGATTCGGGCGGCACATGCTTGGTGATCGTTGAACCGGCAGCAACATAGGCACCCTTGCCTACCGTTACCGGTGCTACTAAATTGGTGTTACAGCCTATAAAGGCATTATCCTCAATGGTTGTACGGAATTTTTTCTTACCGTCATAATTCACTGTGATCGTACCAGAGCCGATGTTGACTCCTGCCCCCATATCGGTATCACCAATATAGCTTAAATGAGGAATTTTACTTTTTTCGCCGACGATGGTGTTTTTAACTTCAACAAAGTTGCCAACCTTTACGCCTTTAGACAGTACTGTTTTGGGGCGCAAGTGGACATAGGGTCCCACCGTGACGTCATCACCGACCGTACATTCATGAGCATAAGTAAAGTGGAGGTATACATTGTCGCCAATGGTTGTATCGGTAATCCGTGTATTGGGACCGACAGAACAATTGCGTCCAATAGTGGTCGCCCCTTCTAACCAGGTAAATGGATAAATCACAGTATCTGCACCAATTACAACATCGCTGTCTACAAAAGTACTGGCGGTATCCATAATTGTAACGCCGTTATCCATTAGCTCGACTAGTTTACGGTGCCGCAGAATTTTTTCTGCTTCCGCCAATTGTACCCGCGAATTAATCCCCAATGTTTGAAGATGATCAGCAGCGGCAGTAGCCCATACCCGGGCACCTTCATTAACCAAGAGACCAATTACGTCGGTCAAATAATACTCACCCTGCGCATTGGTACAAGTAATACCTGACAGTGCAGCAAACAGCGCCTGACTTTCAAAGCAATAAATACCGGTATTCACTTCAGCTACCAGTAATTCTTCAGCCGATGCATCTTTTTGCTCTACGATTTTCACGACTTGCCCCTGAGCGTCGCGAATAACCCTCCCATATCCGGCAGGATCAGGCATATGTGCCGTAAGCACAGTGGCTACCGCCTGCTTTTCTCGATGAGCATCAATCAACTTGCCCAGCATAGGGCCTTCCAGTAATGGCGTGTCACCACACAACACCAATACTGTACCGTTGTAACCGGCCAAAAGTTCTTTAGCCTGCATTACGGCATGTCCGGTACCAAGCTGTTCAGTCTGAACGACAAAATCGGCCTGACTGCCTACTTCATCACGAACACTATCAGCACCAAACCCTATTACCACAATATTTCTTGTTGCTCCGGCAAATTTAGCTGCATCCAGCACATGCTGCACCATAGGTTTTCCACCAACACGGTGAAGCACCTTGGGCAACGCCGATTTCATGCGAGTGCCTTTACCTGCCGCCAAAACAAGCGAAACGACATCTGCCATGACTGTACCTCCTGTCTAACAAAGCTTGTATACACAAAACAATTTGTTTCGACATAATCTATTGTTTTCCTTTGTTTTTTTAAAAATAATCAGGTACAAATTTTTCCATCCTGTCGAAAGAGCCAGAAATACACCATATCTCAAGTAAAAATGCACAACATTTCCCAGACGTATTTCGCTGTGCACCCCGAAAGGGGAGCCATTCATAACTAACGTAGTAAGCCAGGAAGCTAAAGATGAGATTGCCACGTCGCTGCACTCCTCGCAATGACAGAGGGGGCTGAAGAGTCTTGCTCTTGCCTACTATGTCCTGCGTGCACCCCGCAGGGGAGCCATTCATAACTAACGCAGTAAGCAAGAAGCTAAAGATGAGATTGCCACGTCGCTGCACTCCTCGCAATGACAGAGGGGGCTGAAGAGTCTTGCTCTTGCCTACTATGTCCTGCGTGCACCCCGCAGGGGAGCCATGCACCACTAATGGCAGTAAGCCCGTTTCCCTCGTCTCCCCTGCCACAAAGCTTAGGCCGTCGAGAAGGCTCCAGCTGCTAGGCGCCGGGGGATTCGCGACCGGAGGCGTACATGGGCGTACGGTGAGGATCGCGGATTCACCGGCAACAACGCAGATGGTGCCTTATCGGCGGCCGTCCCTCTATATCATTTCGACGTGGTATCCGTCCCGCCTCAACCCCATTATAATTTCATCCGTATGCATTGCATCCCGTGTTTCCAGGCTGATTTCCACTACCGACTGCCCCAAGGGTACGTTGCGTTCTATACGATCATGATAAATATTTATAACATTAGCATTGAGCTTGGCAATCACCGCTAGTAGACGCTGCAGCGAGCCGGGGCGGTCTAAAACATGAGTGCTGATTTTAATTCTCCGGCCCGCTTTAACAAGCCCACGTTCAATAATTCGTGATATAAAATTAACATCAATATTACCGCCGGAAATAACACTTACCACTTTACCTCTGACAGGTACAAGGCTTTGCAGTACAGCAGCCAGGCTCACTGCCCCAGCCCCTTCAACCATCAGCTTTGCTCGCTCCAGCAGCATGAGGATCGTACTGGCTGTAACCTCGTCGTCTACAACGACAATATCATCAACATATTTATCAATAATGGGAAACGTCAAATCTCCCGGCACTTTTACCGCAATTCCATCTGCCATCGTTACCGCATCAGGAGTTGTTTTAACAGCATGGGCTTGTTTAGACATATACATAGCCGGTGCGCCTGCAGCCTGGACTCCATATACTTTGACATGAGGAGCAGCCTCTTTAATGGCTGCTGCAAGGCCTGCAATCAGCCCGCCGCCGCCAATCGGCACCACAACTGCCGCCACATCGGGAAGATCCTCCAGTATTTCCAGACCAATGGTTCCTTGACCGGCAATTACATCATAATCATTAAATGCATGAATGAAGGTCTGCTTCGACTCTTTTTGAATCTCAACCGCCCTTTGATAGGCTTCATCATAGACGTTGCCCGCCAGGGCAACTTCCGCCCCATAGCCGCGAGTAGCCATTATCTTGGCCAGTGGTGCTGCCTCAGGCATAACAATAGTGGCTTTAATACCGGCAGCAGTTGCCGCATAAGCCACTCCCTGAGCATGATTCCCCGCTGATGCAGCTATCACACCCTTCGCCCGCTCCTCATCTGTCAACAACCGGATTTTATTATATGCCCCGCGAATTTTGAAGGACCCTGTCTTCTGAAGATTCTCCAGTTTGAGATATACTTCTTTACCAGTCATCGCACTAAAGGTATGACTGCGGTCTAACGGGGTATTATGTACAATTTTACTAAGTGCTTCCCGCGCATCTTTAACGTCTGCCAGCGTAACAGTAGTTTTCACTAAAATGCCCTCCAAAGCGTCTATATGATTATCCTAAAGCGATCAATCCTAGTATACAGAAAAGAAGCAAGCTCCATTCCCTTGCTTCCTACCAAGAGGCTAAAAATGAGATTGCCACGTCGCTGCTCTCCTCGCAATGACAGAGGTGCCAAGCACCATACTCCCGCCTAACTGTGCACCCCCGCAGGGGAGCTATTCACGCCAAATGGCCTCAAGCCCTCTCCCCGTCTTCCGTCCTCCTGCCGCAAAGCCTAGGCCTTCGAGAAGGCTCCAGTTGCTAGGCGGAGCGAGGACGTGAGCGCAGACAGTACAGCGGCGGTACGGCAAGCGAACGCCCGCAGCGACAACAACGCAAATGGGGCCTTATCGGAGGCCGTCAAGTACAGGTCGGATTGTGACTTTCTTAGTATGCTCATCCACCTCATCTAAGATTAGCAATGTCGTATAATCCTCTACCAGTTTCGGCTGCGGCTCGGCTGTGGCTACGAGTACGCCTGTTCCGACCACGATACCGCCTACTTCATTTGCAAGATCAATCATGCCGCGGGCAGTGCCGCCTGCTTTCATAAAATCGTCAATTACAAGCACCTTCGAGCCGGGATGAATTGCTCTTTTCGGCAGAGACATTGTTTGAATGCGTTTCGATGACCCTGTGACATAATTGATGCTCACTGCCGACCCCTCCGTTACCTTGCTTCCCCGGCGAACAATAACGAGAGGCTTATTAAATGCCCTGGCCACCATCATTGCCAGTGGTATGCCTTTTGTTTCAACTGTCATAATATAATCCGGTTCAGCCTGGGCAAAGCGGGTCATAAAGATTTCCCCTAGCTGAACTACCTGATGCCAATCAAATAAGATATCCGACATATATAAAAAGCCGCCCGCAATAATCCGGTCAGGTGTGGCCAGGCGAGTCGAAATTTCTTTCAATATACCATTTGCCTGCAGTCCTTCCCGGAAAGGAATAAAACGCACTCCACCTGCTGCTCCGGCTACCGTTTCCAGCGCTCCCAGACCAAACTGCTTTAACGCATTCTTCACTGATAAAAGATCTTCACTTAGTGTTGATTTGGCAATACCAAATAAATCGCTGAAATGCCCTAAAGGGAATAAATGGTACGGCCTGTCCACCAACAATTTAGTAAGCGCTACCACCCGCTCAACACGACGAATTTTTTCCATATTAATCCTCCCGCACAAATGGGAATCCCGAACATTTTCCCTCAAAAAAACATTTTTATTCAGATTCTCTGTAAATAAGGCAAATCCTGCTTAAATAAACGCTAATCTATGAAAAAATGAGATCACCACACGCAATATTCTACAACGAAATTCGCGTAGAACAAGCGGCAATCTCATTTCCTTACTAATCAATGCACTCACATCTTTGCCGAAAATGCGGATTGTACCAGCTGGTAATCACTAGGTTTATCCACATCGATACCTAATTCAGCATAAGGCGATTGAATAACCGCTCCTTGGATATTGAGCAGTTGCGCTACCCGGTTTTCAACCTGTGGCAGACTCAACATTCCTACTACAAAACGCAGTACAAATGACCAGCCTAATATATGGCATAATTTTAACGGATTTTTCCGGTTGCTTACTATACGCTCGGCTACAACCATACATTGAGGGACAATCGCCGGATTAACTAAGAACAGATTACCGCCCGTAAACGTACCTTCTCTGAACCTTACATATGTGCGCTTAGTGCCGGGATAAGCGCGCTCATTTATTTCTTCCGTAACAATTGGATAATATAAGTCCGCTTCCTTTTGACTGCATTGCGCCAGAAAATGATTGACCGATTCCGGTGTCAATAAGGGTATATCTGCAGTAGCTACCAACGTCTTATTGTGGTGTCCTAGTGCTGCAACACCCAAACTAATTGTCTCCATAATAGTACGGCCGCCTTCAAGAATAACCGTGTTTTGGGGAAAGTGACAAGAGCGTAGTGCCTGGGCAGGTCCCACTACCAAGATACGGTTAACCTGGCCACTTTTGGCTAGTGCATCAGCTACAAAAGTTACCATGGGTTTACCGGCAATTTCAATAAGAGCCTCGTAAGGCTGAACAGATAATGTGCTAAGATGTTTGGTAGTTTCCCCGCCTGCCAAAATTATGGCATCATACATGCTGTAATCTCCCCCGAACTGTAGGTTACCCTTGCATTTATTATTCTTTGCCAGCCGTATAACCTCTCCGCTCATTCATATCGAGCAGCAACGTTTGTTCTGCATTTTCCATATGCTCTCTGGCAAGTTGCATAGCAACATCAACATTGCGCTGAGCAATTGCTTCTACCTGGCGCCGGTGCTCTTCCCAAGTATCCTTAAGCCGCCCCGGATAGGCAATGGAGATCGTCCGGAACCGCGTAAACTGTTCCCTCAGATTATTAATGATGCCGACCAAACGATCATTTCGACTGGCTTTATATAATATGTCATGAAACTGACTGTCAGCATCAACAATTTTTTCCATATCGCCATTGTCAATATACTCACCGATATGCACCAACAGTCGCTCTAATAGTTCTAATTCTTCATCAGTAATCCGCTCTGCTGCCAGCCCTGCTGCCAGAACGTCAAGTGCCGTACGAATTTCAAATACTTCATTAATGTCTTTTAACGATAGATCGGCTACATATGTACCCCGTCGCGGCACCATAACCACAAAGCCTTCCAGTTCTAACTTACGAATAGCTTCGCGCACCGGTGTACGGCTAACCCCCAGTTCCTCAGCGAGTTGTATTTCCATCAGGCGTTCACCTGGCTGCAGAACTCCTGCAGCAATGGCATCCCTCAATGTTTCACTCACCACTTCACGCAAGGGTTTATAACTATCTAGTTTTATCGGCAATAAGCGCCTCTCCATTTTCTTCCCCCACCTTAGTCACTGTTTCTGCTACGAATACTTGCGCTTTAACCTCATTTCTCAGCATAGTCGCTATTTGTTCAGCTTGTTTCCGACTAGAAACAAGACCAAAAACAGTAGGACCGCTGCCAGACATCAGAGATGCCGCGCCGTAGCCAGTCATCAGTCTTTTTATTTGTGCCACTGCCGGATAGGCCGGTATGGTAACGCTCTCTAATACATTGCATAGCCTGGAGGCTATGCCATCATAATCACCTTGCCCCAGACAGGTAATCATCGCCGGTATATCAGGATGCTGCTTAACCAATTCCGTCCGGTAGTTACGATAGACCCATGCCGTAGATACACCAACAAACGGTTTGGCCAATACAACAAAAGCCTTAGGCATAACAGGCAGAGCCTCCAACAGCTCCCCCCGGCCATAGGCGCGCATGGTCCCGCCGCTAATGCAAAAAGGTACATCAGATCCTAGTTTAGCTCCCAGTTCCATGAGTTGTTCTGTTGATAAACTAAGCTGCCAAAGTTGATTAAGCCCCTTTAAAACTGCTGCCGCATTGCTACTGCCGCCAGCCAATCCTGCTGCGATCGGAATGCGTTTTTTCAAATGAATAGCAACACCGTTGTCAATATGCAAAGTATCGCGCAGCAGCGCTGCCGCGCGATATGCCAGATTATCACTGTTACAGGGCAAACGGACATCGCTTGCTGTTACTTTGATTTCCCCGGGGATTTCTGTCAGTGTCACCGTATCCGATAAACTAACAGTCTGCATAATCATTTCCACTTGATGGTAGCCGTCAGAACGCTTGCCAAGCACATCAAGGGCTAAATTGATTTTAGCGTGAGCTTCCACTGTTAACGTGGCAGCTTTCCCTTTATCCATTCACTTGCATCAGGGCAATTTCTTCCTGAGTGGTAAGGACGTTATCGATTTCAAGTAAAATAAGCAGACGGCCATCGATTTTTCCCACACCATAAATATACTGTGCATCAAGAATAAAGGTCGGCGGCGGTGGCTCAACACTAGCTGCAGGCAGCCTAACAACTTCAGTGACTGCATCAACAATGATCCCTACAGTCTGACCACTGACTTCAACGATAATAATACGGGTATCATCGTTGTGTTCAGATATGGCAAGCGAAAAGCGTTTGCGCAAATCAATTACAGGGATAATCCTGCCCCGTAAGTTAATAATTCCTTCCATAAAAGAAGGCGTTTGGGGGAGCTTGGTGATAGGAACTAGACGATTAATTTCCTGGACTTTGGTTATCGGCAGACCATATTCTTCTTTAGCTAGTCGAAAGACAACCAGTTGAAGTTCTTGAGTGGATTGAACAGCTTCCATATTGCACCTCCACAAATAAACATTGGTAATTCCATATAGTTATTGTACGCGCAATAGGATATACCTGCAATCCCCTCCGAACATTTTCTTAGATTAAGGCTTATTTAATCGAAAAAATAGCCTTAAACAGCATTTATACCACCGATAAGCAATTCTCCTGATCCTGCCACCGCTGCCGGTATCATTTCAACATTTTGTTCCTGGCACTGCTGACAGAACTGCTGAATAGTCTGGAAAACATCGCCGTATTTTTCGTAGAAAACAACAATTAGATCGCCTGCATGAGCATTAGCAAGAGCAGCGTAGACAGCTTCTTTTTCAGGCAATACCATCTGAATGCGCTCAGAGGCAAGACCGGCTTCCAGAACTCCCTTATATAGCAGTTTCGATACTTCACCAGGCTTTCGGCCTCGCAAGTCATCGTCTTCTTTTACGTAAATATGGTCAAAACCTCGTCCGGCAATACGCCCCACATTGATGACAACATCATCACGTCGATCCCCGGGAGCGGCAATTACACCTACCAGACGAGATGCACCCATTCGCTTGACAGTATTAACCAGTGCCTGATAGCCAGCTGGGTTATGTCCATAATCGATACATACTCTGAAATCTCTCACAGGCAATACGGTCAGCCGCCCAGGGTTCTCAGCAAAGGTGGACAGCCCCCGGTGAATGAAAGCCACAGGTACTCTCATGCAGTAACAGGCAGCTGTAGCAATAATTGCATTTTGCAAATTGTGCTGAGCAATACCGCCAAAAGTTATCGGTATATCTTCAACCGACGCAATAGCCTGAGCCTCTTTCCCTTTTGCCGTATAAATAATATTATCCCTCACAAAAAAAGCCCTGCCGCCTATGCCAAGATGACGGCGAATGATAATATTATCAGGTTCGATGCTGAAATAGATAATCTCACCGCGCGCCCTGGGGGCTAAAGCGGTAACATAGCGATCATCGGCATTTAGTATGGAAAAACCATTGGGGCGGACGGTCTCAATAATAAGCGACTTTACACGGGCTAAGCCATCCAAATCCTCAATACCATCCTGCCCGAGGTGATCTTCTGTGATATTCGTTATAATACCCACATCACATTTATCAAAGGCTAAACCAGCCCGTACAATGCCGCCGCGTGCGGTTTCGAGCACGGCAACTTCCACTACGGGATCGGTTAAAACAGTACGTGCGCTAGCAGGACCTGTAGTATCACCTTCACATACACAACAGCCATCAATATAAATACCTTCTGTTGTGGTCATACCAACTTTACGTCCCGCAGTTTGCCAAATATGACTAATCATTCTGGTAACAGTTGTTTTTCCATTCGTTCCGGTAATAGCAACAAGGGGAATGCGCCCCTTACTTTCATCAGGAAAAAGGGAGTCAATAATTGCACCAGCCACATTGCGGGGCTTACCGGCTGAAGGGTAATGATGCATACGAATACCGGGAGCGGCATTAATCTCAATTACAGCCCCTGTTCCCTCTCGAATAGGCTGCGTAATATCTTCAGCAACGACATCAACACCAGCTACATCCAGACCAATAAGCCTGGTCGCCCTTTCCATCAGCCGCTTGTTGACAGGATGGACAACATCGGTTACATCCACCGCCGTACCGCCTGTACTGAGGTTTGCGTTTTCACGGATATAAACGATCTTACCTGCCTCAGGAATGGATTGAGGACTATAATTTTGTTTGGCCAATACGGTAATGGCCACAGCATCAATTGCAATGCGGGTTAATGGTTTTTCATGGCCTATCCCTCTATTAGGATCGGAATTAACGATATCTACCAATTCTGTAACAGTTCGCCGTCCATCTCCTACCACATAAGCAGGGATTCGCTCTGCAACTGCCTCAACCTTGCCATTTATCACACAAAACCGGTATTGACGTCCGGTTACAAATTGCTCAACAATAACTTTTTCATCATACTCACGGGCTACCTGAAAAGCCCGCTCTACTTGAGCAATAGAAGAGATTTCCAGGGTTACTCCCTTGCCCTGGTTGCCTGTCAGCGGCTTCACTGCAACAGGCTTGCCAATTTCCTTCAACGCTTCTATTGCCTGTTCGACTGAATCAACTACAATGCCGTAGGGAACAGGAATACAGCCATCTGTCAAAATTTTGTTAGTAAGACCTTTATCACAGGCTAAATCAGTAGCCAGCGCACCAGTAAGACTTGTAGTTGTAGCCCAGATACGTTTTTGTTTGTACCCGTAGCCTAGTACCAGCAAATTTTCATCGGCAACACGCATAACCGGGATGCCCTTTTCCAGGGCGGCCCGGTAGATGGCTGCTGTACTTGGCCCAAGCTCGTTATGCTCACCGGCTTGCTGAATTGACGTTACTGCTTTCTTAATATTCACCGGGCGCTCTTCAAGTACTGCCTTCAGTACCTGATCTGCTTCATAAACGGCCTGCATGGCAGCGCCTTTATTCCGGTAACTGATTACCACATCATATACACCAGGGCTGCCACTGCCCCTCGCTTTCCCAAAACTAACTTCATATCCGGCCATGCATTGCAATTCTAATGCAACGTGCTCGAAAATATGAGCCAAATACGTTCCTTCAATTAGCCGTTCCAAAAAACCGCCTGGATACCCTCGCGAGCATTGGTGATCCGCTAAACCCGGTAATAGGCCCGTTAAACGCTCAGTAAATCCGGCAATTTCAGAACTAGGGATATCTTCATATTTGCCGATGTCCAGCTTTACGCGGACAATTGGATGGTAACTGTGCACATTCGGTCCTTCAATAATCCGGGTTGACAAAATATTCATTTTTAAAACCCTCCTTGCCAACAAACGATTCTACCTTTTTGAAAAATCTATTTCAACTTTTTACCTGTATTGGCAGTCTATTTTACTCTAGCGCATATGGAATGCGACGGCGTATATCAAAACCAAATCCAACCGGAAGAATATGGAGGATAACATTCGTAATAGCTAGCGACTCATTGGGCTTGGATTCGGAAATATTGGAGTGAATAATATTTTTACCATCGACGACTGTCACCGTCTGTGAACCAATTACCTCAAACCTTCCGTCAGGCGCAACAATTACAGCTGTATCTTCATCAATGCCAACACCTAATATATACGGATTTTGTGCTACTGCACCTAATAGCCGATTAATTCTTCCCCGTTGGGCAAAGTGTTGATCAATGACAACATCCGCCAGCAAATCCATGCCATGAGCCATACTGATAGTTGACTTTTTGGGCGTATCACTGGAATCGCCGCCCACAATCATCGTATCACTCATCACAGAAGCACCGGCACTTGTACCGGCAATAATGGCACCTTTTCCATATGCTCTGCGAATGGCCTTATCTACCCTTGAGCCGCCAAGTATACTCGTTAGCCTGAGTTGATCACCACCGGTGAAAAAAATACCGGTAGCTTGTTCAATTTCACTCACTTGATGAAAATCATTTGCCGCTTCCCGGTTAGCAATATACAAGATACCGGCTGACGCAGCCCCTAATTCGGTAAATAAGGATCGATACTCATCGCCTACTTCACGTGGTAATTCCGTAGCAGTAGTTAATATAGCAATACGTGCCTGACGTCCGCCTGCCATTTCAATGAATTTGCGCAATATGGTACATTCATTGGTTTTATCTTCATTACCACCAATAATGACCAGACTTCCTGTTTTTTCTGTTGTCATTGATCCTCCGTCCCGCTTTTTATGCGGCTTTCGCTTTGGCAAAAAAAGTCCCAGTCTGTCTTGGTGCTTCCCTGTCTATTCTAGCCAGTTTTGCCATTGTTTTATACACACGTTTTACTGACCAAATACATTGCCACTGCATATAATGATTCAACACAATCAATTCCCCAAGGAGGCCAATACCATGAACATTCGTTTCTTCTACCCACCATACCGTTTGGCTCATGTTTATGAAGGCCAATCCAGCCCCCTGGTACCTATCGTACAGAATTTGCTTACAGAACGGGGTTTTTACACAGGACCTGCCGGCACAATATTTGATGTAGAGACGCAAGAAGCCGTGGCTTGTTTTCAACATGCTGAAAAACTATCTGTAACCGGTATTCTTGACCCGAAGACCTATTGCCGTTTATCTGAAGCTGCCCTTCACACCATAGAGCCAGTAAAAGCAAAAATACGCGCGGCTACCGGTTTGGCACGGGCCAATATCCTAATTACAAAATCACGCCGCCAGCTTACCCTCTTTGACGGCAATACACCTGCACGGCAATATCCCGTTGCTATCGGCAAGCCCTCTACGCCCACTCCACTAGGCAACTATGCCGTTGCCACCAAAATCCCCAACCCCGGTGGCGTTCTGGGAACCCGCTGGATGGGGCTTAATTATGACGCCTACGGCATTCATGGAACAAATAAGCCTTGGCTGATTGGCCAAATGGTTTCCAATGGCTGTATTCGTATGCATAATGCCAATGCAGAGGAACTCTTCAGCTTGGTCAGTATCGGTACACCTATTTACATACGGGACTAATTCCCGTACTGTCTCTGCATCGCTGCTAATGGCATTACAATTAGCATGCCCAATATAAGACTTAAGAAAAACTACTAACACCTTTTTGCAGCTGTACAACTCCTGATTTTCCTTATTTGCACAATAAAACAGCCCGGGAACGTACTTTTGTCATCGCAACAAAAGTACCAAAAGTGCTAGGCCTATCTTCCAAAAGACTTGGAAAAAAGTCACCTTACTAAAATCCGTGAAACTCGCTGCGCTCAAACAGAACGGATTTCTTAACGTAAGCTGACTTTTTTCCATCCTGCGGACCGTCTTTTTCCAGAAGGGCCAAAAACAACGGGAAACAGGGAAACGAAAAAGACCTGCGAATTCCTTCCGCCCCTTGGCTTCGCATGTCATGGGGACGATACCAGTGATACATTATTTTGCAAACAAACGTACAGCACCCGACGTCTTAAACTCAAATTCTGATACAAAAAAACCTGTGGAAAAATCCACAGGTTTTTTAACAGTTCATCTATTCAATTGCACTTCCTCGGTGCGCTCCCCTCTGCCGATAAAGCTTTAAGCCATTTATCTGTCTAAAGGGGTGATATCGCCTTCTCTCCTGACTTTCGCTTTCAACAACTGCCGCCATTTCTTCCTGCGGCATCGTTATTGCGGGTACCGACTGCTCAGGCTCATGAGGCTCTATCAGCACCTGTTCAGCCGAGGGTGCTTTTTTATGATGAGCTGCGGGTATAAGGCCAACCAGTCTTGCCGTAATTTGATCAATTAAATCACGGCGATAAATCAGATGCTGGAGCAGAGCCTGCCTTTCAGTCTGTTCGGCAAGCCACTGTTCAGGTATAGCGGCTACCGTTTGTGCCAAATACTCATCCGACCATTCACGGATCGCTCTGGCATAGGGAGTGAAATCCTCCGGTTTTAAAAAATGTTTAAGCAGCAAACCATAAGTACGACGCGTATTAACGGATAAATCATGCGCAAGATCGCTAAGCTGAGCTACCGTCCAGCGCCCGCGTTTGAAAAGATGGGAATGATCAATTGCATACATGTGATATCCAGTTGCTTCACGCTTGATAATAATGTTCTTACGATTCACCGTACGATCAACATTATGTACCAAATGGTCAAAGAGCATAACTCCGGCCATTTCAGACTTGTTGACAACCCGGCTGAGTGACACACGATCGGCATAAAAAGCATTGCTGATAAATTTGCAGGCAAAATGCGGCCCTGCCACAATACCTGCCTTTCTTAACCGACGGCTTCTCTTAAGTAATACCTCATCAATGGAAATAATGCCACTAACAGGAAAGCATAACTTTAGCTGCGCACCAAGCTCTGCTGCCAAAAATTCATTAGCAAGAGCCTTGGGACCAACTTTATTGCCAAGTAACTTAACCACATACAACTGTTGATCACTGCCACGAAAAAGTTGAGGTGAAGTTACACCGATTTTCATGGAGCCAAAGTATGCGACTGCAGTAAGTTCTTTCATCACTGTGATCGCTCCTACTTACTTTCTTAGCAGTCAATAAAGAAACACCGCAGACCGAATGGTACTACGCGGTGTTTTAGATCGAATATCCCGGCGTTTTTCGTCTAACTCTAGAAAGTACCGGTAGTATCAACTAGCCAGCTGGCAATCCAACCGGTTGTCGACCCGTCGGGAAGCACTACGTTATACCAGCCAAATGCCTGTTCTTTAATCGTAACTGCCGTCCCTTTGCTCACTTTTTGAATGGACGGGAATGTCGTGCCAGGACCGGAACGAACGTTCACGTTATTTGCATTAACCGTAGCGGCTACTGTAGTAATCGTGGGTGTTCCGGCAATCGTTTCAACAGGACCGGTGATAAAAGTATTGTATTCTCCATAACCATAGATGTCACCACCGCCCAGTTGCGAAGCCGATACATTATCCGTAATGCCTTCAGAAGCGGAAACCGCACTGTTAGTGGTGCTGGCATTCAAAGTCATAGTATCTTCAACCGGAGAAAGGACATAAGCATCCATCTCTGTTGTACTAGTAACTCGAGTCCATACCTTCAGCACAACCGTCACATGAATCTGACGGCGGTCATGATTATGATGATGATGATGATACCCGCAGTCATCATAATCGACAAATTCAACTACCACATCGGCAGTAGCAGGCATATCCTTGTCGACACCCATGACTTCGATGTCACGAGTCCAGCGGATGTGATGTTTTTCATATGCATGCACCGGTTCATTGGGTAGATCGGCAACATACATAACTTTTACTTCAAATTCACCGCGAACAATAACCTTATTGGGTATGACATCAATATCCTTAATGCATAATTCTTTGATATACACATCAATTACTTGACCAATTGGCGGTTTATTGTCGGGTATCGTAAGGTCAATCTCAATTACGCGCTGGGCACTTTCCGCTCCCAGCACTTCCTCAACCTGAATTTTTTCCATCCCCGGTTCAAAACACGCGCACTCTTCAGCAATGATTTCAGCTCGTGGCGCCTTGGCCGGCGTACTGGCAATCGTCCGGGCAACGCCCTTGTACCTAATTGTACCCATTTTCTCCCCTCCTCTTCCCTGAGCCTCGTCCTTACCCTTTTGGTTTGGTAGGAAGAGTGCCGCTATTGAGTAAAACTTCGCGGTCAGCCATTACTTTTGCATTAACCCGCAATACGACAGAAACATCAAATTCTCTGCAGCGGTTGCGATCATCATCATTATCATCGTCGTCGCAATTGTCATCGCAGTCATGGTCATGGTGATGGTGGTGCCCGCAATCATCATCATCATCGCAGAAGTTATCACTATTTTCATAGTTGGTATACTTCTTAGCACGGTGATGGTGGTGGTGATGGTGATGCTCATCAAAATCATAATCAACATATTCAATATCAACGGTTGCCTCAGCATCCATGCCCCGGCGTGCGCCTGGCATATCAATATCCACCGTCCATTTATAGTGTTTTACTTCCATAGCATGAACGGGACGGTCAGGCAGGCAAGCTACATAGATTGCTTTGATTTCAAACTCACCACGAACAATAACTTTGTCTGTGATAACATCTACGCTGTTAATTTCTACATCTTTGATGAAAACGTCAACGATTTGCTCAATTGCAGGTTTGCTGTCTGGAACAACCACATGAATATCCAGTGATTTTTGTTTTTCCTTTTCCGCCACAACCTGGCGAACAACTATCGTTTGTGGACCTGTTGAAGCTCCTAGCGTACAATTAGGAAGAGTTTTAATCGGGCGCATATCTTTATCATCCACACAAATTCCCCCCTTTGTGATGTTCTAACTCATATATATGCGCCAGTCCTGTCTGATGTGCAAAAAATATAGTAGATCTAAAAAAATGTAGCTAACTTTTTACGACAAAATTTGAAAACCCGCTATTTCCGGGCAGGAATGGAAGTAAATAATGGTTAATATTAGTCAGAGTTTACTGCGATATTGATAAGAAAAGACATTGCTTGCACTAAGCAGGCAGGCGAAAGACTATGTCGTTCTTATTTCACCAATCAGAAAGTCATACTTTCTGATAAGAAAAATATAAGTTTTGGATGAAGCCTTATTTTAGGAGGACATTAATGAGAAGAAAAATATTCCAATATGCTATTGTAGCCTTAGGTTGTGTGCTCAGCAGTGCAGCAATCAATCTGTTTCTCGTTCCGCACCATTTGCTCAGTGGCGGCGTAAGTGGTCTGGCAATTATCTTTTACTACCTCTTCAAACTACCTATTGGCATGCAGATATTTGCAATGAATATCCCTCTCCTGTATGCTGCCTACCGGTTGTTGGGCAAGGAGTATACTATCATAACCATTTATGGTACATTAGTCTTTTCCTTTACAGTTGATGCTTTAAAGTTTCTTTCCTCCATGGCGCCTATTGATGACCCGATGCTGTCAGCCATTACTGGGGGCATTGTTTCCGGCATAGGCGCAGGATTGATCTTTAGAGTAAACGGCAGCGCCGGCGGTTTGGATATAGTTGCCGGCATCATCAAAAAATACTATTCCTTCAATCTTGGTGTTGTTGGGTTTGCTGTAAATTGCCTGATTATGCTTCTTTCCGCCATGCTGTTTGGTCTAAAACTGGCGATTCTTACACTGATCTCAATGTTCGTCAGTGCTAATCTAACTGATAAAGTTGTTGCAGGCTTTAACCACAAGAAAACTATTTTTATCGTCTCTTATAAATGGGATGAAATTGCTGCTTCCATTTTAAAAGAAGTTGGCCGCGGCGCTACCATCCTACATGGTGAAGGAGCCTTTACCCGCCAGGATAAACGGGTCATTTTTGTCGTTGTCAGCCTTACACAGATTTCACAGATTAAAATGGTTGTTCAGGATATTGATCCACAGGCATTTATGATTGTAAGCGATGCTGCAGAGGTTATGGGCAGAGGCTTTACGCTGCCAGGAGTTAGGCAGCCCTAAATTAGGGCTGCTTTTTTAAAATATTTTTTCGTCAACATAACACTTTACTGCGCAACTTCATAGTATATAACAAAAGGCCTATTGAGCTTATGCCGAAAGGTCTCTTATTATAAGGAGGAATTGCGCAAATGGCTTATCAAAAAATGTATTATCCCAAGTGGGACTATAAGTGCGGTAAATGTGATGACGACTGTGATGATGAATACGATTACAAAGATTACGGCAACAAGTGCTGTGACAAAGACTATGGCCACAAGTGTCATGACAAATGCGATGACTACGATTATCCGGCCTATGATATGGATTGCTGTATGCCTAAGATGAAATGCAAGACTGAAAAAAAATGCATCAAAACTTTTACCTGCAGCTATAAACTCTATAAGCTTTGCATGTATAAAGTAGTCAAGGTTTGCCCTCGCTGCAACCACGAATATGACCATGGACGTCATCCGATGTGTCCAAAGTGCCGTCAATATTAAAAAATTACGCCCCATTTAATAAACGCTTTTCATAAACAACTCCTTTTTCACGTTTAATGGCCTGCCGCTATCCTTCAGGCAGGCCATTATTGCTGGCAAAACAATATAGCAGATAAAAAAACAAGTCTTGCAGACTTTAAAAGCCTGCAAGACTTGTTTTTACTTTTATTTATTGTCCAATAAATTCTTGGACTACATATACAGAACCATCTGAAGCATGGCGCACGCCAATCCCTACATCCGTATAGGTATTATTAAGGATATTGGCACGATGCCCTGAGCTAGCCATAAAGGCTTTTTCCGCTGCAGTCACATCTGTATTTTTGGCTAAGTTTTCACCAGCGGTCTTATAGCTGATACCCGCTGCCTGCATACGGTCAAACGGTGATTTTCCCTCTGGGTTATAGTGAGAGAAGAAGCCACGGTTAATCATATCCTGCGCATAAGTTTGAGCTACGCCATTCAGTTTAGAGTTAGATTTAAGCTCCGACAAACCATTGGCCTTACGATCAGCATTCATAAGACTGAGAGCTTTTTTTTCTTCCGCCGCCAATGTAGATGACGAAACAGTACCAGATGTGGAATTTGTAGTAGCTTTATAAGCTTCATTTGTTGAAGAGCCATGATTATTACTCAGCATTGCAATAGCAGCAACTGCTGCTAATCCAACAAGCAAACTGTTACGTTTTCCGGAGTCTTCCGCTTTAACATCCTGTTGTATTTCCTTTTGTGCTTCAGTAGCTTCGGCAGCATGAGCAGCCGTAGCAAAAGCACCTCCAAATGATGTGGTTAATACTGCGAAACTTAAAAGACCGGAAAGTACCAATTTACTGATTTTCGTGCATTGCATATAGTTTTCCTCTTCCTAGATTGTGAAAGTAAAATACACTTCTGGTACACTCTGATAATATTCTCTTTTTAATGCAAAAACCCTTTTTTTTAGCGTTTGGTAATGTTTTCTTGACTTTTTCTAAATTAAACATGAGATATAGTCAAGATTCCTTTATATATTAATATTATTAATTATCGTTTGTCAAGAAAATAAAGCTGCCATTTAAGGCAGCTCTAACCAGTTGCTTACCGGTTGCTGGTTTTTGGCATTCCCAAACGGAATTTTCCTCTCGTCTCAACACCGCCTACACCTTCAATACCAGTAACCGATGCGGTGATAGCATCATTAATATCGACAATCTTATTAATAGGTGTAAACGCTACTTTTTCAGCAATAAAAACCGGATCGTAAGCATGAATAAAAATCCGGGTCGGAGAGCTTGCAAAATTCGCGCCAGCTGCTAGTATTGCCTCAAAATAAGACTGACAGGCACCAGCAAAAATAACGAGATCATCGCGGGATGGTTCAAATAAGCGGGCATTAATAACCGACTGAATGTAATATTTAGAATTACGATAGTTATTAATATCCTTCATATCTTTATTGCCGCCGCTAAGTGCATCGTGCCCGGTCACCACGAGTATATCCGGCCGATATTCTTTTAACAGGTCCGGTACTGCTTCAGGCTGTTTCGACTCATCAATATGCCTGCCAATTGCTTCAATATTTAACTGACCATATGTTTTTAGGCACATTCTTAAGTATTCTTCATCTCCATCCAAATGTAATACCCGGCCGGGAATATCAAAAAAACTGTATTTTTTACTCTGCTCACTGCGGTTTAACTCCACTCGCTCACGGTCCATACTGCGGCGCATCATCACACGTTTCAAACTATCATTGTGCATACTTTCCATACGTACAATCTCATTGCGAAGATCTTCTGCATTTATTTTCTCTACATCGTCAATTGGAGCATCTGCTACTAAACGCATATGCAGTCCCTTTAAATAACAATGTTCCTTTTGTGATAACTCATTGCGAAATATATCAGTTACTTTAAAAATAATGTCACCGCCGTGAGACCTGCGAATGACCAGATCCCCTACAGATATGTCAGACATGAATTGCACCCTCCCTCAACACCCGAATAACCACTACAACATACTATGACAGAGACCGTTGAAATGACATCATCTGCGTTGTACCCGTAAAGGGTAAGCCGAAGTACTAAGGCACTAAAGTGCCAAGAACTTCGCATTTGCATCTTCGGGCGTTCACTTCGATGTACTTCCAGTACTACTTCGTTCACGTCCTCGACGCGCCTAGCATCTGATGCCATTTGAACGGTCTTGGCCTTGCGGCTAAAAACGGAGGGGAATTGCATCGTTTCACTCGCAATTACGGGTGGACCAACTTATACTAAATATCTGCTAGGCGATACGATGCCTATATGTGAAGTGATTTTATATTTTCCTGAATTCTTTTGTGACCAACAGCCTGGACGCTCCATATCCTATACTGAGCTAGTAGGGCCACCTTGAGGTCATAGTTAGCGCCGTACTCTATTGCTATTGAGGTGATGGAAATGATCTCCGTCGTCGTTCCAGCAAGAAACGAGGCCGGCCGCGTTCCTACTGTACTGCAAAATCTCGGCACACTGCCTGTCGATCACATCATTCTTGTAGCCAACGGGTCCAAAGATACTACTATGCAGGAAGTTCTGCAAATGCGGCTGCCAAAACTTCAAATCATTTACTTTCACGACTGTCTCGGAATCGACGTTCCACGGGCAATTGGCGCTAAAGTGGCTATGGCTCTGGGCAGCGATGTTATCGCTTTTGTTGATGGCGATATGGTAGGTACTTTCAATGAGAATTTAATGGAACTGGTTGACGGTGTGCTGTTAAAGCACCTGGATATTGCGCTGACTAATTGCTATCCGTCACCGCCTCGTCATATCGAACGCTACAATCCTACCTTTCAATGGCGTCATAATTTAAACAAAGAATTAGGGCTTGATAAAAAAATCGGCCTCGCCACCCCCGCCCATGGGCCTCATGCCGTTTCCCGCCGGTTGTTAGAAACAATCCCCGTCCGTGAACTAGCTATTCCGCCAGTACCTCTTGCACTGGCGCGAATGCACAAATTAAAAATAGATGTAGCAACGACCATTCCTCATTATCGCTTAGGTTCATCAATTAAGAATCAAATTCATACCAACCGAATAATTGATACCATTGTTGGAGACTGTCTGGAAGCCATATCCGTTTTCCAATCTCAGCCCCGAACACGCCAACATCAAAACAAAACTCATTTAGGCTATCACAGTGATCGTCGTTTTGATCTACTGGACACATTTCTGGAAAACAAGCAAGAAAGCTAAATACAAAACCCTGCTCAAATACGAGCAGGGTTTTTTATGTATAGGTTTTCCTATCAACTTATCGAAGTTCGACCCATGCGTTAGCAACAGCGGCGAATTCAGTCAAAGACAATGTTTCACCCCGGCGACCGCCATCTATACCAGCCTTGTCCAACATCTTAACAACTAATTCTGAAGGAATTCCGGCAGCTTTTAACGTATTGCTGAAAATTTTGCGGCGTTGTGAAAAAGCAGCTTTTACAATGCGAAAAAACGCTTTTTCTTCTAAAACATCAACCGGCGGTTTATCCCGGACTTTGCAACGGATAACCGCTGACTCAACTGAAGGCGAAGGATAAAAAGAAGCCGGCGGAACTGTAAACATGATATCCGCTTCCGTATAATATTGGACAGCTACCGACAAAGATCCGTATTCTTTGCCGCCCGGTTTGGCCACCATTCGCTCAGCAACTTCTTTTTGGACCATTGCTACCAATACATCGACAGGAAGTCTCTGTTCAAGCAGCATCATTATGATGGGAGTTGTAATATAATACGGTAAATTAGCAACAACCTTATACTTTTCTGACAATATTTCCCGGGAAATGTCGAGTTTCAAAATATCACCGTGAACGACTCGTACATTTTGATACCCCTGCAGCGTTTTGGCCAATACACCAATAAGCTGCCGGTCTACCTCAACAGCTACCACATTAGCACCAGTTTCGGCCAGCCCCTGTGTCAAGGTACCAATACCGGGACCAATTTCAAGCACTGTATCGCCTGCCTTCACAGCACCTGCTTCAACAATACCATCAACAACTTCTTTTCTGATTAGAAAGTTTTGCCCTAGCTTTTTGGTCATATGAATACCAAACGTTTTTACGATATGTAAGGTTACATCTTTATTGGCAATAGTAGGCTGAATCATGAATGCTCCTCCAGCGCGCTTAGCGCCCTCTCAAATTCATCGCGCGTTACGCCATAATGATTAAGACGATATAAAAATTGCTTGGCATTAGCATAACCAATCCCCAGAGCAGCACCTACCAAAGCACGCCGTTCTGCCGCATCGGCAGCACCGCTTAAGTTACCCCGGAGAATATCAGCAAGCGCAAATTCGACCGCTGGCGTAAAATGATGGCACCGCACCTTATTTAAAGCTTCCCTGATTGCTTCCGGTGATGCCTGCTCAATACCAATGTCGTCATTGGCATAGGCCTGCTCACGGGGAACAAATGCATGCTTTGCTAAGGGAAAACGCTGAGTTAAATACTTACGAATGCGTTCTCCAGCATTATCAGGATCAGTGAGGATAATAATTCCCCTTTTATTATAGGCTTGTTCAATTTGCCTCACCGTATACGGAGCCAGAGTAAATCCGCCAGTAGCAATTATTTCCGCGTCTACCGCTTGTTTAACCCGGGCAATATCTTGTTTTCCTTCTACAATAATCACTTCTTGAATCATGCTTTCCCCTCGTCTGCACGTATGCTTTTACAATATAAGTTAAAGGTTGTTGAAGACAAGCCTTCAACAACCTCTAACATTAGTCTAGCACATAAACTTTAACTGGTCTGCGGCCAAATCGCCAAGCAGCGCTTTCGTCTTCCATGCAGAGATCAATTCGGTGACCGATAATATCACCGCCTGTATCAGCTGCCAGCGCCAGACCATATCCCGGTATAAATAACCGGCTTCCTAGTGGAATGACACGTGGATCTACAGCTACTACACCGTTTCGAGCCGGAACACCAGAGGCCGTAATGCCATGTCCGCCGCCATCCGTAGGTAAATAAGCAGTAGCTTCCATTTGTTCAATACGACGGAACCGCAAGTCTCCACGGGAGGTTTCCACCATGTCGCGTGTCCCAACTTGTATGACTTTAGCCTTAGGCTCCACAATGATGTGTTCTTCTACAATTTGTTCTGCAGTCTGCACACCATCTTCAAAAACCAGCTTAATTTTTGCCCGTTTCTGACCGTCCTGCCCATCTTCAACTATCCGTTCATCACCTTTTTCCAAAGTAGGATCTGGCTGACGCATTACGGGATAGAGAACAGGCAGTTCTTTTTCCGTAAAAGACTCAGTAATGGTAATCACCTTAATGTGCATATTAGCGGTTACCGGAGTATCTTCGCTAGGAATGAGTTTCACGTTCGGGTTGGCAATTCCCATAGCTGCTGCCAGTTCGCCAGCAGTAAGCTTAGCTGTTGTTACTGTTTCTGTCTTGCCCTGGTACATCACTGTTACCGGAACTGCCCGGTGAACAGAAATGGTAGTACCGCTTTGAAGTTTAGCAGTCGACAACCGGTATTCATCGCGGGATTCCATTTGAATTCCCGCTTGAGCCAACACGTCTTCAGGTTTACTATGTAGAGTTCGTATGTCTAAATTGCGTCCATCTGCGATAATGTTTACTTTTTTGTGGGCCCAAACAAAGCCGGATGCCACCAGAGACACGACAATTAGTACGGCAATAACGACGCTTAAGCGACCTCGCCGCCTGGATTTGTCATCACTCATGTGGTTCCCCCTTTCAAGCTTTAGGATTATACCATATATGGCAGTACATTGTCAAATTTGGTAAGTTCTCCCTAGTAAAAGCTAGTATGTCCAGAAAGTATGCTGATTATACAAAACGGCAAATACCCCATACAAGCAGGATATTCGCCGTTTTTCAAATTATAACCTTTTGTTATTTTCCACCAGCTATTGTCTTGCCGGTCAAGACAATAGGCTAGCAGCATTAATGCCGGTAACTGGGCCTTAGCCGCTGCGCAATCGTTAGCTCTTGCACCTGGCTCGTTGCTACAGCCTTGTCATACAGTTTTTCCTGACTGTTAATCATTTTGGAGCGCCGCTCAACTTTACGGTATGAACCGTCGCTTTTCATAATATGAGCCTTTTGGTTATCTTTTAGAATCAATTCCAAAATATCTTTAATCCGTTCTTTGTGCTCATCATCACGTATGGGAACCATTAGTTCTACCCGCTCATTTAAATTACGGGGCATCCAATCAGCACTAGATAGAAATATACTGCTATCGCCGCCATTGGCAAAGTAAAATATACGGCTGTGTTCCAGAAAACGTCCTACAATACTGCGAACAGTAATATTATCACTTACTCCAGGCATTCCCGGCCTCAGCACACAAATACCGCGAATAATTAAATCAATTTTTACCCCTTTAATCGAGGCTTCATAGAGTTTGATAATAATCTCCCGATCTAACAGTGAGTTCATTTTTGCAATGATGCGGCCCTGGCGTCCATTCTCCACGCCCTGAATCTCCTGGTCGATCAGTTGGATAAGCTTTTCTCTGAGACCAAGAGGGGCGACAATAAATTTATTCCAGATAGGCGGATCAGAATAACCGGAGAGCAGGTTAAAAAAGGCAGAGGCATCAGCACCAATTTGATCATTAGCTGTAAACAAGCCAATATCCGTATATGTCTTTGCCGTGGAATCGTTATAGTTACCGGTACCAACATGTACATATCGCTTGATGCCATAGCTTTCACGCCTCACCACCAGCGTACATTTTGCATGGGTTTTAAGGCCTACCAACCCATAAATAACATGACAACCAGCCTCTTCCAGCCGTCGTGCCCAAAGTATATTGTTTTCTTCATCAAAGCGGGCTTTCAGCTCCACCAAGACGGTAACCTGCTTGCCATTTTGGGCCGCTTCAGCCAACGCTCTTACAATTGCCGAATCCCCTCCCACACGGTATAGGGTCTGCTTAATTGCCAATACTTTGGGATCAGTCGCGCTTTGCAAAACGAAGTTAACCACCGGCTCGAACGATTCATAGGGATGGTGAACAAGAATATCCTTCTCCCTGATGGATGCAAATAGTTCCTCACTGTTTTGCAAATTTACCGGAAGCTGCGGAGTAATTGGCTGATAACGCAAATGATCGTACCCTGGTAGATCAGCAAATTTTGCAAATACCGAATTATCAAGAGGACCGCTTATTTCGTATATATCCTGTTCCTCTAGTTTTAGTGCTCCTACCACAAAATCTTTTATCGCTTTATTAGTTCTTTTCCCGATTTCCAAGCGTACCGGCTGTCCCTTACGCCGCTGCTGCAGTGATTTTTCAACTTCAGCTAGCAAATCCACTGCTTCTTCCTCGGCAATAGATAAGTCTGCATTGCGAGTAATGCGAAAAGGAGCCACCTCTTTTATCCGGTAGCCATGAAATAAATGATGGCAATATTCCTGCATAATAGTCTCTAAAAATACGAAACGTTTTTTTGTACCATGCCCGGGAATCTCTACTATACGAGGTAACACAGTCGGTACCGGTATAACAGCTGTTTTTATTTCCCCTTTATCCTTTTCGAGCAAGACAGCAAGATTGAGTCCGCGACTGGCTAAAAAAGGAAAGGGATGGCTGGCATCTACCGCCATAGGAGTAGTAACAGGATAAATGGTGTTCAAAAAATAATCATACAGCCATTCACGATTCTTATCAGTCAAATCCTGTATATCACAAAATTGAATATCCTGTTCTTCCAGTAAGGCTAGTATCTTCTGGAGATACCGGTATTGCACTTTCACTTGTTGATGGCTGAATCCAGAAATCCGCTCTAACTGCTCCAGGACCGTCAGGCCCGAATTATCCATTTTATTAATACCGCTTTCTTTCTGATGCTTCAGGCCTGCAACACGGATCATGAAAAACTCATCCAGATTAGAGCTGACAATAGCAATAAAACGCAGCCGGTCCAGCAGCGGTTTATTCTGATCGTCCGCCTCTTGTAAGACTCGGTTATTAAATTTCAGCCAGCTAAGTTCACGGTTTAAAAAAAATTCGTGTTGATCAAACATTGCTATCACCTACCCCTGTCGTTTCAATAGGGCACGAAATCCAAAGACTTCCTCAAAAAAATCAGCCTTGTCGGCGAATGTCCATTCCTCAAGCGATGTATCTTCCAAACTGTTATAAGAGATAATTAATTCATCTCCTTTTAAGCTGACAGTGCAATTGGTAATTTTCTGGCGATAGCTGCGATCAATCGCATCTGCCAGCCGCATCATCGCAACCAGCTTAGAGACGACTGTTTTATGCTGCTCCGGCAGGACTTGAAAGTTGGGCTCTGCATCATTAGGAGTTCCTTTAGAATGATAGTAAACCACATTAGCCATAATATGCTTCTCTTCATCGGAAAAGCCGAATATATCGGAAGAAACAAGAAGCCGATAGGAATAAAAATAATGGCGCCGCAAGCTGACATATTTCCCAATATCATGCAATATCCCGGCAATCTTAAGTAAAAATCTCTCCCGTTTTCCTAAGCCGTGAGCCTTTGTCATACTATCGAATATTTTCAATGCCACATCGCTTACCATCGCCGCATGATCGGCATCAAAAGCATATTTTCTACCTAACATATGAGCCAGGCTAATGATCTGCTGTTCAACTACGTCAACGAAGCTATCTTGCGTCTGTTCGGCTACATGATGGAGGGTAACTCCATCGATAAATGCTGTATTGGGTACGATAATTTTTCCTGCTTCAGTCACTGCCAAAATCTGCTGATATAGAATAATCGTAGGTAACACGATTTCAGCCCGGTGCTCAGTAAAATCATAGGCACTCATCAAATGGGCAATATTAGAGAACCGGTGTTTTTCAGCGCAGGCAGTAAACTCCTCAGGATCAATAACTGTCAGACTATCATTGCCGCTGCGGCCCAATATCTTTAGTACCAGTTTCGTTTCATTGCCAGCCAGTACAAGATATTTAATTTTATGGCGGCCAAGCTCTACTTTTACCGGCTCGATTGTACTAAAAATATATTCCGCCAAGGCCTGGGGAAATTGCACAGATTCACGTTGGTTTTTGTCAAAGCTTTCTTTAATGCGCAATGCGCCAATATGGATGTTCTGCTGATACTGAATACAGCCGCTTTTATACAGCGTAAACCCTAAGCCGCCGGAAGAAATATCTACAAAAAGAACAGCATCCTTTTTCCCTATCAGCTGCTGTTCCTGTAATGTCTTAAACAGAGCAATATATTTATAAAATATTTCTCGCGGCATATCAACAACTTCTACTTCAAAGCCGGTTTTAACGCGAATCTGATCAACAATATAGCGCTGATTGCGCGCCTCCCGGACAGCAGTGGTGGCAAATAATCGATAGTCTCGCACACCATACTCGGCAAGCATCCGCCGATACCCCTTTAATAGTTCACAAATTTCATTAAGCGTGCCAAAACTAATTTTACCGGTTTTAAAAATTTCTTCCCCTAGAGTGACTTCCCGGAAGGCTTTATCGATCACTTTGACGTCAGCCAGTGTTTTATACTGTACAATTTGAATACCTGCCTGTTCTGATCCTAAATGGATGGCGCCAAATATTTCGGGATTATCAGTTTTGCCCATGAAAATACCTCCGGCCCACTAGTAGTCTATATTCTATTCGACATAAAAACAGAAAATTCCCTGTTTCTTGTTGATATGTTTTGTTAAGTTTGTGTAAAAAATGTAAGATGTGATTTAAAAGGATTTTAAAAAAGATAGCGAAATATAATATTTCATAAGTTCATGAACAGAGGTGCATCTAATGACAGAACGAGTCGCGATTATTGATTTAGGCTCTAACTCAGCTCGCTTAATTGTTATGCATATTTACCACAATGGTTCTTATAATTTAGTTTATCATCAAAAAGAGGCCATTCGTTTAAGCGAGGGAATGAGCGATTCAAATCGCCTGGAGCAAGCTGCTATGAATCGTGCAATTACAACACTTCGTATGTTCACTCACATGTGTGAGCTTTTTGAAGTGAATAAAATTCTTGCCGTTACAACTGCTGCCGTTCGCACTTCAGAGAATGGAACAGATTTTTTACGAATGGTTCACCGCAACACCCGCATTCCCTTGCAGGTAATCAGTGGTGAAGAAGAAGCCCGTTTAGGGTATATCGGAGTACTCAATACATTAGACGTCCCTGATGCACTTATTTTTGATTTAGGCGGCGCAAGTACCGAATTAACACTTGTCCGTAACCGAAAAATTGAACAGCTAATTAGTATGCCCTTTGGCGCGGTTACTATGACCGAGCGCTTTGGTACACAGAACAAAGTCAGTGAAGCTCAACTGACCGATTTATATAACTATATCATGCGCCAACTTGAGCAGGTTCCGTGGCTGGACAGGCTTAATATCCCGCTCATCGGCATTGGCGGAACCATGCGTAACATCGCAAAAATGGATCAGCGAGTACGCAATTACCCCTTCTCTAAGGTACATAATTACAAAGTGGGCCCCTTATCCTTTTCTGAGTTGTGGCGCATACTGGTAGAAAAAACAGCTGAGCAGCGACGTAAAATCCCCGGCCTTTCCAGCGAGAGGGCTGACATTATTATCGCTGGTTCAACAATTATAAAATGCCTTCTCTCCGTTACGAAAGGAACTCAGCTGATTGCAAGCGGCTGCGGGCTGCGAGAAGGCCTCTTCTTTAAATATTATCGCCAATCACACCACCAGGAAGAAATCATTCCTGATATATTGCTGCACAGTGCCCGCAATATGCTGATGTTTTATAAAGGCGATGTTAATCATGCCGAGCATGTAACCAAATTGGCAGTTGCCCTATATACGGGCTGGGAGCAACTGCATAATTACGGTGAACGGGAGAAAACACTCCTTCAGGTAGCAGCACTTTTACATGATATTGGAATTACCATTAACTATTATGATCATGCTCGCCATAGTTCCTATTTAGTAGAAAATGCGCGGCTCTTCGGTCTCACCCACCGGGAACAGATGCTGTGTGCAATCATTGCTGGCTGGCATAATGGTCCATCTGCAAAGTTTACTCGCAACCGTTTGTACACAGAGTTTTTAGATGCAAATGACTGGGATATGGCCCGTAAGCTGGCCCTAATTCTCGGTCTGGCCGAGTGTCTTGATAGCACTCAAATGCAGCTTATCTCGAATGTAGAAGCATCTGTTCAGGATAAAAAGGCCCGCCTGATGCTCATCACAGAAGATGAAGCGAACATTGAACGCAAAGCTATAGAAAAGCACCGTAAATGGTTTAAAAAAGAATTCTCGATGGATTTAGCCATTAATTAATCCCTATATGTAAGCCGCCAGTTGTTCATACAATCGGCGGCTTCTTCTATTCCTTGTTTTCGTCGCTTTCTTCTCTTCTTACAGCTTATAAATGTTGCTATAGATAAGAAAAACTGCTTTCACAGTCCTTTAATTAGCTATCCCCCCTGTCTTTCCCAATTTCTCAAATATGCTTAATAGGCTCCATGTGAAAAAATCCCGAGTTCATCCTTTTGTCCATCGCCACAAAAGGATCAAAAAGTCTAGGCCCAGTCTTCCAAAAGACTTGGAAAAAAGTCACCTTACTAAAATCCGTTAAACTCACTTCGCTCAAACAGAACGGATTTCTTAACGTAAGCTGACTTTTTTCCATCCTCCGGACCGTCTTTTTCCAGAAAGGCCAAAAAGAACGAAGAACGGGAAACGAAGGTTCCTTGTTTTCGTAGCTTACGACCCTTATAAAAATTGCCGTCCCGCAGGGTGGAAACAGGCCTCTCTTGCGTAAAGAAATTCCGACTGTTTGAGCGCAGCGAGTTTCGGAATTTTAGCAAGGGAGGCCTGTTTCCAAGGCTATTTTTGTATAGGTCTTGATTTTTTGGTACTTTTGTATCAAGACAAAAGTACAGAACTACAAGCCCTTCAATCTCTTTGCTTTCACGCCTCTTACAATTTATAAGTTCTGATAAGGAAATAAAGACTCTCTCCGGCAACAACCGGAGAGAGTCTTTGCAATCTACGAAATATGAAAAAGCTGTTTAACATTAGTAGTAGTCGCTTCGGCAACAGCTTCAAACGAAAGCCCCCGCAAGCGGGCTATTTCTTCAGCGACAAGCCGCACATGAGCAGGCTCATTACGGCGCCCACGGTGAGGGTGCGGTGTAAGGTAGGGAGAATCAGTCTCCACCAGCAGCCGATCTAAGGGTACAGCTGCGGCGATTTCTTTTAACTTAGTCGATTTCGCAAAAGTAACAGGGCCGGCGAAGGATACATAGAAGCCAAGCTTAAGCACTTCTTTAGCCATTTCCAGACTCCCTGAATAGCAATGAAAAACCCCAATAATCCCTTTTGCCTCTTTTTTTATAATATTCATCACATCGCCATGAGCATCACGATCATGAATAATAATCGGCTTGCCCAGCTGCCGCGCCAAATCAATATGCCGGATAAAAACATCCTGCTGGACATCACGAGGAGACAAATCGTAGTAGTAATCCAATCCAATTTCGCCAATTGCAACGACTTTTGGTTCACTGCCAACCCACTGCGCCATTTGGTCGTAATCGGCATCTACAGCAGCTTTAGCATCATGGGGATGTATCCCTACTGCCGCATAGATTCCCTTATGAGATTGAGCAAGAGCAATCGACCGGGCGGAAGAGGCCATATCGGCCCCAATATTGATAATGCCGGTGACACCATTTTCTCTTGCCCGCTCTATAGTCTCAAGCCGGTCGGAATCAAACCGGCTATCGTCAATATGTGCGTGTGAGTCAAATAGCATGAACATTCCTCCATCAGGCTTTGTCGAGTTTATTTTACCCGGCTGCCAGCTGGCATATCGGGAGCATCAACTAAAATCAGCTTGTCCTCACTTGAGGCTGACAACAACATGCCACGTGATTCAATACCGCGTATCTTGGCAGGTTTTAAATTAGCCACCATTACAACATTGCGGCCAACTAACTCTTCAGGCTGATAATGTTTCGCAATACCGGATACGACCGTACGGACCTCACTTCCCAGATCAACAGTAAACTGCAGCAGTTTGTCAGCACCTTTTACTTTTTCGCAGGTCAGTACTTTAGCAACCCGTAAATCCATTTTACCAAACTCATCGATTGTAATTTCCTCAGTACTCCCTTCAGCTTTAGCTGCAGGATTTTGCTGTGCTTTTACAGCGGGAGAAACGGCAGGCTGCTCCTGAGGTTCTGGCTTATCTTCAATACGGGGGAAAATAGGCTCAGGCTTTGCAACCTTTGTCCCTGCAGGCAGCAGGCCCCAGCTTTGGGCATCGTGCAGCCGTACATCAGCAAAAGCCGTTTCAATACCTAATTGCGCCCAAATTTTTGGAGCGGTAGTAGGCATAAAGGGCGAAACAAGAATGGTAACAATTCGCAGTACTTCTGCCAGATTATACATGACAGTATCCAGCCGGGCCCGTTTCGCCGGATCTTTTGCCAGTGCCCACGGCGCAGTTTCGTCAATGTATTTATTGCTGCGGCTGACAAGCGCCCAAATTTCTTTTAGTGCAGCATTTATTTCCATGTTCTCCATATATTTTTCATAATTAGCTGCTGTATTATGAGCCAATTGAGCCAATTCGGCATCTAATGCCTCTTTTTCGCCTGCAGCCTGAATTATGCCGCCGTTAAAGCGGCCAATCATGCTTAAGGTACGATGAAGCAAATTACCCAAATCATTCGCTAAGTCCGCATTAATGCGGTTGATTAAAGCATCGCGGGAGAAATTTCCATCATGGCCCAGCGTAATTTCCTTCAACAGAAAATACCGGATAGCATCTGCACCAAATTCGTCAATCAGCGCTACCGGATCAATAACATTCCCTTTGGACTTGGACATTTTATCGCCTTCAACTACCAGCCATCCATGACCATAAACCATTTTAGGCAATTCTGCGCCAAGCGCCATCAGAATGATTGGCCAGATAATAGAGTGGAAACGGACAATTTCTTTACCTACTAAATGAATATCAGCAGGCCAGAATTTAGCAAATTTATCACGGTCATGTAAGTAACCGGCTGCAGTAATATAATTAGTCAAAGCGTCAAACCAGACATACACAACATGTTTTGTATCAAAAGGAACAGGAATACCCCAATCAAAGGTTGTTCTGGATACACAAAGATCCTCCAAGCCGCCTTTAATAAAATTAATCATTTCATTGCGACGTGAAGTAGGCTGAATAAAGTCAGGATTTTGTTCAATATATTGCAACAGGCGGTCCTGATATTTAGACAGCTTAAAGAAATAGCTTTCTTCTTTGAGCAATTCTACCGGACGGCCGCAATCAGGACAATTACCATTTTCAAGCTTTGCCTCGAGCCAGAAAGTCTCACAAGGAGTGCAGTACCAACCTTCATAAGCAGCTTTATAGATATCACCTTGATCAAAAATCTTTTGGAAGATACTTTGTACGACTTCACGATGGCGTGTTTCTGTTGTACGGATAAAATCATCATGAGAAATATTCAGTTTTTCCCAGAGGTTTTTAAAACCGTCAACAATTTTGTCGACATATTGGATAGGAGTTACCCCGTTTTCTTTGGCCTTGCGCTCAATTTTCTGACCATGTTCATCAGAGCCTGTCAAAAAGAGGACTTCATAATCAGCCAGCCGCTTGTACCGGGCAATAGAATCGGCAACTGTCGTACAATAAGCGTGACCGATGTGCAACCGATCACTGGGATAGTAAATCGGGGTGGTAATATAGAATGTTTTTTTATCCATAGTAAGAGTTCCTCCTTTATTTCGACAAGGGGTTCCTAACCCCTTGTAAGTAACTTATATTGGCAAACCAAAAATCTTCTTCGTTTCGACATTTTTCACATGTGTTCGACACAAACAAGTATATTTATCTGTAATATGTCTACTATTTTGAAAAAATACACCTTATTTGGAAAAAATTAGGTTGACAACCTTTGTAAGATTTGGTACTATTTAGTTAGACAAGTTTTGTCGAATATTGTAATTTGAGAGGGGTTTACAACTATGAAATCTACAGGAATCGTTCGTAAAGTTGATGAACTGGGCCGCGTAGTAATACCTATCGAACTGCGTCGCACTCTAGATATCGAAGAAAAAGATGCTCTTGAAATTTATGTTGATAGTGACCGGATCGTCCTTCGCAAGTATGAGCCAGCTTGTGTATTCTGCGGTAATGCAGACGGAGTAACTAACTTTAAGAATAAAAACGTGTGTAAAGAATGCCTGTCTTCAATGGTAGGTAAAGCAATCTAAGATTGCCGCTAACAGAGGTTATTGCCTCTGTTTTTTATTTGTCTGCTTCCAGCACCGCCTGATACACATCCCGTCTTGATAAACCACGTTCCGATGCCACTTTGCGAAGGGCATCTTTTTTTGTTATTCCCTTTGCAACAAGCAGCTGGACAGCTTCGACCAAAGGCATTTCAGTTTCAATTAAAGACTCTGGTGTGTTCAGCTGTTCCCCTGCCCCTTGTATTACTAGAGTAAATTCACCTCTTGGCTCCACCGTGGAAAAATGAACTTGGAGACCGGAAAGCGTAGAGCGAATAAATTCCTCAAATTTTTTGGTGAGCTCGCGACCGGCGACCGCAGGACGGTTACCAAAAGCAGCCGACATTTCTTTGAGCGTTTCCTTAATACGATGAGGCGACTCATAAAATAACATTGTATACGGTTGATTGACTAACTGCTCCAACAAATCACGGCGTTTCTTTTTTGTTTTTGGTAAAAAACCGACAAAAGTAAAATTAGTTGTGTCCAATCCTGACGCTACCAATGCGGATAATGCAGCATTAGCACCAGGAATAGGAACAACGGCCACACCGGCTTCTATTGCCAGCTGCACCAAATGCGTCCCCGGATCGGAAATACCCGGCATGCCGGCATCACTGACTAGTGCAATTGTTTGTCCTTCAAGCAGTCGACTGACCAGCTCCGGTCCCCGTTCCAGTTTATTATGCTCATGATAAGAAACGGATGACGTATGTATTTCAAAATGATTGAGCAGCTTGCGAGTGTGACGGGTATCTTCAGCTGCAATTAAATCAGCCTCCTTTAATACCCGGATAGCCCTGAACGTAATATCTTCCAGATTTCCAATCGGTGTCGCACATAAGTAGAGTATTCCTTGTGGGGCATTCATAATGGCGTTTCCCCCTGATACCATGCTAAAATTTCAGGACAGTAATTGCCCTTGCTATCATAAACAATCAGTGGCGGTAGTACCTCTAAGCCGGACTTAGCACCTCTCACCCCTTCAACCAACACCATGTTAGGCTTTTTATTAATTGATGAATGAACGAGTCTAAGCCGTTTGGGTTCAATATCAGAACGACGCAGAGCTTCTAAGATTTCGGGAATTCGTTCCGGCAAGTGGACCATAGCGAAACGCCCCCGGTATTTAATTAGATAACGGGCAGCAGCCACTACCTCATCTAATGTCGCAGTTACTTCATGCCGGGCCATAGCAACTTTATCATTTGGATTTAAAAAGCCTTTTCCCATAGAACGATAGGGAGGGTTCGACACAACTAAATCAAAAACGCCGGCCGGTAATTGTCCCCTCAGATTACGCAAATCAGCATTCTGAATGGAAATACGGCCAGCCAATTGATTCATTTTCACGCTTCGTGCAGCCAGTTCGGCCATAACCGGGCTAATTTCCACACCGGTCACCTGCGTGGCGCCCCTCACAGCAAGCAGCAATGCAATGACACCTGTGCCTGTTCCCAAATCGACAGCAACCGTATGCGTCCGCACAGTCGCAAAATGAGCTAACAAAATCGCATCAAGAGAAAACCGGAATTGGTCATCTCGCTGGATAATTTTTAAATCGTTGATGATGAGATCATCAAGGCGATCACCTGGTTCAAGCACCACATCTGTCATGTCTTACTTTTCCACCACTTCATCCCATGATATATCAATATTCTTGCCTTCAGCCAACTGAATTTTCGCCGTTTTATTACGATGATTAACAGTTAATACGCGGCCTTCACCCTCTATGGTTATTACTTCACGGCCAATTGCTGGAGCAATCGATATTTTTTTCACAGGTTCAGGCAGATTACTATATGAATCATTTTCATATTTAAGGCAGCACATCAAACGCCCGCAAATACCGGAAATCTTCGTTGGATTAAGGGATAAGTGCTGATCTTTTGCCATTCGTATAGACACGGGCTCAAAGTCGCCCAAAAATGTCGCACAACATAGCGGCCGCCCGCAGCAGCCAATGCCATTCATCATTTTGGCTTCATCACGAACCCCGATCTGGCGCAATTCAATACGTGTACGGAAAACAGCCGCCAGGTCTTTCACTAAGTCGCGGAAATCAATACGTCCCTCTGCAGTAAAATAAAAAATGATCTTGTTTACATCAAAGGTATATTCTACATCCACTAAATTCATTGGCAGAGAGTGAAGGGTAATTTTTTGTTCACAAACACGGAAAGCTTCTTTTTCTTTTTCTTTATTATCATTTACTTTGTCCTGGTCCTGCTGCGTTGCTTTACGCAGCACCGGTTTTAGAGGGGAAACCAGCTCTTCTTCTGCAACTTGTCTTGGTCCAATAACAACTTCGCCGAATTCAAGTCCACGCGCTGTTTCAACAATCGCAAAGTCGCTTTTATTAATCTCTAACTCACCGGGATCAAAGTAATATATTTTGCCAGCACGTTTAAACCGAATACCTACAACGGTATGCATCACTATTCTCCTCCCTCCTTTACCAAGTCGGCTAATTCAATCAACAATGCTTCCCAGGTCAGGCGCATATTGCCATTGGCAGCAATAGCTCGCTCAGCTGAATAAATACGCTTTACAGCTGCAACCAATGCTTGATCATGCCAGCTTACCACCAATTCCTGCAGTTGATTTATTTTATCGATGTTAAAAACTAATTCGGTATTACCAGTAGTCCTCAAAATAGTTAAATCACGAAAAACACCGGATAGAAACCCCAATAAATGTCCTAGTTCGGCATTTTCCCGTTTATCCAATGCACCAATAGCACTAAAAAACCAGACTCCTGTTTGTTCGGTAATCGTTGATGCCAGGCGTAGTGCCTCATCCCGCAATTTTAGTCCTTCTGGTGACAACAATCCCAGTGCTTTCCCTAAGCGCCCGCCGCTTAATCGCGCAGCAACAGCAGCCGTTTCCTGGGAAAAGCCCCTGAGCTTAAGTGCTGCTATCATTTGTTCGGGAACCAGAGGCAAAAACTTCATCACCAGACAGCGTGACAAAATGGTATTTAGCACGGAATGAGTAGAAGTCACCGTTAGGACAAAATAGAAATTCTCCGGTGGCTCTTCCAGCATTTTAAGCAAACTGTTGGCCGCCTCTTTTGTCATTTTACCGGCATCTTCTATAATACAGACTCTCGCTCCTCCTGAAGAAGAACGCATAGCGACCTCATGCTGTATCGACCGTATTTGATCAATCTTAATGCTTGACCCGTCAGGAGTGATCACTAGCAAATTAGCATGATTTTGCTGAGCTAGTGCCAGGCATGACGAACAACGGCCGCAAGGACTTGTCCCGCCGCAAAGCAAACTGGCAGCTAATTCCCTGGCAACAAGGAACTTACCAATTCCCGCTGGACCAACAAATAACAGCGCATGAGGCAACCGTCCACTTGCCAGCATTTTTTGCAGCATTTTTATATTCGGATCATGACCAATAATTGTCTCCCACATAGTATCCTCAATACAAATTGGTTTCCAGGCTTGCTACATATATAGATCGACTAACATCCCTCGTATTGCATCAAGCTTATTCATTATTTTCAGTTGCCGCTCCTGTCCGATACGTACATCTTCGGTTAACCCGGCAAGCGTATCATCGATTTGCTTGATAGTAGAAAACATTTTCTTTCGCCCTTGGCGATCCCAGCCGGCATTCGTTTGCAGAGTGTACATGCGGCCTACTGCCTCACCGAGAAATTCCCGAACTAATTCGCGGTAACTCTTCAGTTCAACAAAGGTTGGTGCAGTCGATAGTCTTTTCCCCTGTTCGGTTATGGCATCTAGAAGCTCAGTAAGCCGTTCCTTAATCTGACTATCCTGGGATTTTGCCAGATTAAGAGCAAAAGGATCACCGCTTTTTTCCGTCTTGGCGCTGGTATCACGCTCGACAGGCAGAGGGGGATTCGATGTGCCCATCTTATTAATCTTCACTGCCGACCTCCTGCTGGATGTTAGTCCATTATAATATTACAGATTACTATTCATTATAATTCCTTTACAAAAAATAAGCAAATAGATGACACTGATAAAGCCTCAACTGCCCTGCATATCCAAAGGGGTTCACGTAAACGGACAGGTGAGGCTTATCAATTATTTGTTTATCACTACATTGCTGTTCGCTCCTGCATTTGTACTATATGTAACCAGACTAACGGTAACAAAAACAGTAAGATTGGCAGCCAGCGCTACGAACCCGGCATTTAAGTTCAATCCGGCAAAAGGCAGTGGATCAAGTTTGCCTAATATAAGCGCAAATACTAAAAACTCACCCACAATAAGTCCGGCATAAGCGCCTAAGCGGGTGGCCTTCCGCCAGAACAATCCTACTGCTACCATGGGAAAGAACTGTGTTACGCCCGAATATCCGGTTAAAAGCAGATTTACCAACATATTGGGAAGGAAAATGGCGAGTGCCAATGCAAGGGCGGTTAACACCAGTACTACAAGACGGGCAATACGCCCCACCCTCTCAGGGGCGGAATTCCGGCCTATCGTGCGGCCATAAATATTGCGTGAAAATAGCATTGAAGTAGAAAGCAGCAGGTCTGCGGCCGGGATCATGCAGGCTAGCGCTCCTGCACCACCTACCAGACCAAGTGCCCATCCGGGAAACAAATGCTGTACTATAGCCATGAAAGCCATATCCGGAGTCTTTAAAGCTGGCACAAGTACTAATAATGCTGTAAAACCAATAAACATTGGGAAAATAAGACAAAATTGATACAAAGGCAGATATACAGCGTTATGACGCAATACGTCTGGATTTTTTGCACTAAAGCTGTTAGCGGCAAAGTGAGGCCACATATAAAAACCTAGACTTGTTACCACTAGTGTGGACATCGCCCAGCTCACATCCAAATTCTTCGTGCCGCCCGGTAATGCAAGAAAACCTGGTTTCGCTGTTTCCAGCGCCTCAAACATACCTCCCAGACTACCGAAATAATGAATAGGCAGGTAGAGTCCAAAGAAAATCACGGCTACCATCATAACCACATCTTTAATTACTGCGGTAGATGCGACTCCTTTTAAGCCGCTTAAATATACAAAAGCCGCCACCATCGTAAAAGCAATCAGCATAGCCGGAATACGGGTAATTTGTCCGTACGAACAAGTCTCAATAATCAACCCCAGTCCGGTTAACTGCAGTTGCAGATAGGGCAGCAAAAATGCCACCCCGATACATGCTGTTAAAATTCCTAATGTACGGCTGCCATACATATGCTCTACCAGGTCGGACTGGGTCATCAGATTATATTTCCGGCCAATAGAAGACATAACAGGCAAAATATAATAGCCTACCAAATAAGCTAATGCACCATAGCCCAAAATATAAAAAGTAGGACCTCCACGGGCGTAAGCCCAGCCGCTGGCGCCTAAAAAAGCAAAAGCCGTATAAATCTCTCCGGCCATAACAAACCAATTCAGCCAACGGCCAAAATTCCGGCCACCTACCGCCCATTCTTCCAAATTCATTTTCCGCTTCATTCCCGGCAAGATTCCCACAATAGTAACGCCTATAACAAAAATAAAAATAACTGCTAACGACATACTTTCATTAGACATTATGATTATCCCCTTTCGACTGCCCCAGTCTAAGCGTCACGTTCTTCGTTCTTCTTTGAGTCAAGCGAATAGAGAGCTTTAATACACAAAAATGCAATAATAATACCGGCCACCAGCCAAAATGCAAGAAACGGCAGGCCTAAAACCAAAGGCTTAACCCTGTTGGCAAAAGGCAGCAAGCCGATTGTCCAGATAAAAGGAATAAGTGTCAGCAGTATCCTTACAGCATACATGTCATCCGCTCCCCTATTTTAATAATTTAACAACCGTTTGGGCCATAACTTCCATGCCGATTTTCAAACCGTCTTCATCCATATCAAACTTCGGATGATGATGAGGATAAACCAGTCCTTTATCCTCATTACCGATACCAACAAAGATAAACGAACCCGGTGCCTGCTGCTGATAAAAGGAAAAATCTTCGCCTACCATCGCTGGCTGCAGTTCAATAACCCCAGCTTTGCCGAGTATTTCCTTACCAGCCGCTGCTACCAGTGTAGAAACATGAGGGTTATTAATGACCGGCGGATAACCATATACTGCCTCAAAATTAAATGAAGCCCCATGAGCAATACAAATGCCGTTACAAATTTGCTCGATCCGGGCAAACACTTTTTCCCGTACTTCCTGGGAAAAGCTGCGTACCGTCCCCTGCAACAACGCCGTGTCGGGAATAATGTTAAATACACTGCCTGCTTTAAAGACGCCTAGCGACAAAACTGCCAGCTCATTTGTTTTAATATCATTACCGGTTATTGCTTTTAAAGCGACAACAATTTGAGCGCCTACGCTTATAGGATCAATCGTCTGATGAGGCATCGAACCATGTCCGCCTTTTCCCTGAATAGTAATACTAAATTCATCAGGTGAAGCCATCATAGGTCCATAAGTAATGCCAATTGTCCCCACATTCAGAGGCTGCCACAAATGAGCACCAATTACAGCAGCAACTCCTTCCATTGCTCCGTCAGCAATCATGGCCTCCGCACCACCGGGAAATTTTTCCTCGCTGGGTTGAAACAAGAAGCGTACTTTACCATTGATCCCTGCCGATAATCCTGTAAACATTTTAACCAAACCAAGCAGCATGGCTGTATGACCATCATGCCCGCAGGCATGACATAACCCATTTTTTTGCGAACGATAGGGCTGATCAACCTCATCCTGCACGGGTAAGGCATCTATGTCGGCCCTAATAGCAACGGTCTTTCCCGGCCGCGCTCCCTGGACTTCAACGATAACACCGGTACCGGCAGCAGCACGTGGCTGCAAGCCCATTGCTTTGAGCTCGGCAACAATTTTCTTCTGTGTCTCGAACTCTTCTCCACCCAATTCAGGATGCATGCGAAAATATCGGCGAAGACCAATAACATATTGATGGTGCTCAGCCGCTAATTGATGAATCTGCTGTTCCATAAGTCCCTCCTGAGATTTGTCATGATTTGAATTTCCCTCTTTTTTTACTTCTCCTGCCATCACCAATTCCCTCCCTGTTTTACATTTTTATTTCCGTACGGTGGACATTAGTACTTAATAAGAAAATAGAGAAACTGAATCTCAGGCACAATCCTCGATAAGATAAAAATAAAACAAGGGGAAGCCCCCTTGTTTTGATTACAAAATCGTCTTTACAGAATGATAAATAGCCTGATGGATTTGGTCAACACTTTTTAAACCATCAGAACCAACACAATCAATAGATTGCCAGCCGTAACGCGCAGCAAGCAGACGATAGCTATGATAACAGCGCGCAAGATAATCCATATCCCGTTCATGGATATCTGGTTCGTCTCCAGCCTTCACCGACCGTTCTGCAAGCAGCCTGCTGCTTAAATCAGGCGGCACATCCAGAAACAGCACCTGATTAGGGACAGGTAGTCCGAATTTCACAAATTCCAAATCCCACAGCCAGTCTAAAAAGCTGTCCTTCGCACTTTCATCGGCAATTTTTACTGCCTGATGAACCATGTTGGAGGTAGTATACCGGTCTGCCAATATAATTCCGCCCTGCCTATACCACTCTCCCCAGGAGGTTTTATAGGACGCAAAGCGGTCAACCGCAAAAAAAGCAGATGCCGCATAGGCATTTACTGCATCGGGCTGTGTACCGAACTCTCCACCCAGATACATTTTAATTAAAGCAGACGAGGGACTGGCATAATCAGGGAACTCTACCTTCTTTACAGGATAACCTTCTGCAGTCAGCCGTTCATAAAGCCTCGCCGTCTGCGTTGCTTTTCCACAGCCGTCACCGGCTTCAATAATGATTAATTTTCCTTCTCCCGCCATTGTCCTGCTCCCTTTCTCTACTTCATTACAAACATTTCATATAGCGATAACACAATCTCAATAGCAATTAAAATAATAACAGCCCACTCCAGACGATTACCGCGCTTAGCATGAGCAAGCGTTGAAAACACTTGCGTAATATCTAGAAGGGTATCAGATTTCTGGCGAATCTTTCCGTATCTGTCTTCCAGCTCAAAAATAGAACTCAGTTCCGTAAACATGTACTCGGCATCTTCATTGACCCAGGTTATATCGGGCTTATCAAGCAGCATGATATACGAGAGTGTATTTAATTTAAAGCCCAGAACCCTGGCCGAGAGCTTCGCTAATTGAGAATCGGAAGTCGTTAATTGACCCTGATTTAGGTACGAAACAACATCCTCTATTTCATCAAGCAGTAAATCAATGGCCTTCTCTGTTTTTTCCAGTGCAACTGATTTGGCTAATACTGTTGAAACGATCTCCATATGATGATCGTTTAGCTTAGCTACAACCATGAAGTCATTATTAAGCGCCGGACTCTCTTGTGCATTGATTTCAATCTTATAATCATCTGAGTAATCACGGAGATTAGCCGTTGTAACGTTCTTCTCAAGCCGCTTCAAATACTCCAGAATATCCATACTGTCATGATGCTCGCAATTGATAAAAACAAGACTGCCAAAATGAAAAATATAAACAACTTTCTTTTCCGGTTCCTTTATAATACCTTTTAATTCATTTTCGGTAAGTCTCAAGGAATCTTCCCAGCGAAACTTGCGATAGATGCCAAAATGCTGAGCAATATTACCTAAATTAAGTTCATTACATACAACAACAGCTTTAAAATCAACTGAATTCATTGGTACCACCTTACTCCTAATCGTCAAAAAAACACTATTCCATTCCGGTCTTATTCAACAACTTTTATCGTAGTCAGCGTATAATCTTCCGGACCGGATATGTGCAGCGAGGCCGCCTGCAAACGACGACAATATTCAATGTTCTCTTCCGAGATCCGCTCTCCGGGACACAAAATCGGTATGCCAGGAGGATAGAAGGTTACGATCTCGGCACAAATCTTACCACTTGCCTGTTCAAAGGCGACTTGCTTTGTCCTGCCAAACAAGGCCTCGCGCGGCGATATCACCTGTTCGGGCTGCGCCGGATAGCCATGTGTTGCATAGATGTCTTCTACTTCCGGAATATAGCCATCTTTCATATGATTACTAGCCATATCGCTAAGTGCCTTCACCAAGTTTTGTACATCTTGTTCATTATCACCCAAAGTAATAAGAAAAAGCAAGTTATACATATCAGAGAGTTCAGCCTGTATTTTATACTGAAAACGCAGAATGCGTTCAGCATCAGAACCTTTCATTCCCAGTCCCTTAACCGTTACCGTGATTTTAGTAGGATCAAGGCTATATATACCGGGATTTCCAATTCTGTCTTCGCCAAATGAATACAGTCCGGGAATTTTATTAATCTCGTCCCGTGTCCACCGGGCTAGTTCAATAGACTTTGCTACCAATCGACCACCTTCTGTAGCCATTTGCATCCGGGCCACATCCAGCGAGGCCAGCAGAATATAATTCGGACTTGTCGACTGCACCAGCTGCAGCATCGCCTTCAAGCGTGGAACATTAATACGGCCTTCCCGGCAATGAACCATCGAGCATTGGGTCATCGCACCAATTATTTTATGCGTGCTTTGAGCCACTATATCCGCCCCTGCATCCAATGCCTGAATAGGCAGGCAGTCATTAAATTTCAAATGAGGTCCGTGTGCCTCATCAACAATTACGCACATATTATTCCGGTGAACAATATCAACTATTTTTTTCAAATCAGTAGCTACACCGTAATAGGTTGGATTTATGATTAATACACCTTTAGCATCGGGATGACGACGTACTGTTTCTTCTACCGTTTCCGGTGTTACTCCCATTGCCAATCCCAAATCCATGTCAATTTCGGGCTGCATAAAAACAGGTACTGCTCCACCCAAAATAATGCCACCAATGATGGACCTATGGGCATTGCGAGGTACAATTATTTTATCTCCAGGACCGGCAATAGCAAGAATCATCGCATATATGCCGCCGGTTGTTCCATTAACAACAAAAAAGCTATGGTCTGCTCCATATAGTTCAGCTGCAAGGTCCTGGGCGTCCTTTATGCAGCCATGCGGTTCATGTAAGTCATCCAGTTCAGACATAAGTGCTAAATCGAGAGCAAGCGCTTGTCTATCCAGAATACTTCCCAGACTCGGATGGATGCCTTTCCCTTGCTTATGCCCAGGTGTATGGAAAGGAATAACATCGTCTTTCACATAAGTCTGCATTGCCGTCAGTAATGGCGTATCGCTTTGTTTAAACACAGCAGGGCCTCCTCAGAAAATCAAATAACTGAGCTTATTATTACCACTAAAAGTATGTACTACTATAGTAACACAAATAGCCTTGGGAATTAAAGCAAGAGATCTCCTGCAATCCTTGCCGGAGATCTCTTACTACTTCTACTTACGTTATTTATCGTTATATTTCACTAAATCCTCACATCTGCCTGCTTTTAGAACAAAGCTTTCTGTTTGATGCCCTACCATTTCCTGTGCCATACGGGCAGTAGACATAGCTGCTGCCAAATCAATCCCGGTAGCAATCCCCATTTCATGCAGCATATGAATGACATCTTCGGTCGCCACATTTCCGGAAGCTCCCGGTGCAAAAGGGCATCCGCCCAGTCCCGCAAAAGCACCGTCGAATGTTGTGATTCCCGCCTGAATACCAGCAACGATATTTGCCAAAGCCATGCCGCGGGTATTGTGAAAATGCATTACCCACCGGACTGATGGAAAGTTGTTAATCATATGGCTGCCAAGTTCATATGCCTGTTTGGGATTAGCCATGCCGGTAGTATCTGAGAGTGAAAGTTCGGTTATCCCTAGCTGTAAAAAATTATGGACTATTTTTTCCACCTGCTCTACTTTCACTCTGCCCTCGAAGGGACAGCCAAAAGCAGTGGATATCGCTCCGGATACAGTCATGTTATTCTGTCCGGCATACTCTACGCAGTTGGTAAATCCCTCCATAATCTCTGTCGGTGTCTTGTTTAAATTGCTGCGGCAATGAGCTTCACTAGCCGACACCGTTAATTTAACTTTAGTGATATCAGCCTGATGTGCACGCTCCACCCCTTTAAGATTTGCAACCAGAGCACGGTACTCTACGCCTGAAAGCTTACGCATTTGCCGGCATAATTGATCGGTCTCTGCCATTGCCGGTACCGCTTTAGGATGAACAAAGGCACCAATTTCAATAACTTTTATCCCTGAAGCCACCAATGCGTTAAGCAAACGCAGCTTTTCTTCAACACTGAATAATCGTTTTTCATTCTGCAAACCATCTCGCAAGCCAACTTCACAGATCCTGATTCGCTGCGGCCAGTCCGGATAGGTTTTATTCATTCTCATCACTGCCTCTAGGCCTCAAGCGCCGGATCATAAAACTCGCCGAATAACTCAGCATCACTTGGTTTATCTTCCGGAATGGGGCTGGAAACCCAGGTAGTATTAAGATAATGCTTTAAATGAACATTTTCAGAGACAATGTTGCCGCCCCACGTACCGCAGCCAAGACTGGAAGTCATGGGCATACCATTGGTAAAAGATCCTGCATTGGCCTTGGACTGCGGCTGGCGCACCATAATACGGCTAACTGGAGCCATTAATGCCAGTTTATGAATATGCTCCTCATTAAAGGAATAAATGCCTACAGAATGTCCTTTGCCGCCGACCTCATATATTGCTTTTACTGCTTTCAAGGCATTGTCAAAATCACCGGTATATTTATGAATTGCCAACAGTGTTGTCAGCTTTTCTCCGGAGAACAAGTGCTGTTTACCAATACCGTCACCAATCACAATAATAAACTTACGGTCTGCAGGTATGCTAAATCCGGCAATTTCGGCCAGTTTTTGCGGTTTGATGGCTACCGTATCGGATAACCGGTGACCTTCTTCATCCCACATAACGTTGCGCAATTTCGCTTTTTCTTCCTCACTGGTCAGGTAGCCGCCTTCCTTTACCAGTTGAATAATAAATTGATCATAGATTTTATCAGATAAAATAATATTTCCATCTGCAGAACAGCCGGAACCATAATCGGATGTCTTACTCAGCATAGTATTGCGGGCTGCTTCTTCAATATTAGCTGTTTCGTCTATCACCATAGTTGCATTTCCGGCTCCCACTCCATAAGCCGGTGTGCCGGAGCTGTATGCCGATCGGACCATGTCCTTGCCGCCGGTAGCAATAACCAAATCAGCAGCTGACATGAGAGCACTAGCCATCGGTATGCTGGCAGTAGCCAGACACTGAAAAATATCAGCAGGAGCTCCTTCTTTTTCCAGGGCCTCCCTCATAATGCGTACCGTTTCCATTGTAGTATTTTTAGCACGTGGATGAGCAGAGAAAATTGCTACATCGCGGGCCTTTATAGCATAAACACCGATGCCTGCCGGCGTCAGATCAGGATTGGTTGTGGGGACGATACCGGCTATAATGCCAACTGGCTTGGCATATTTGACGATACCTTTTTCCGGTATTTCCTCAATAATACCTACGCTCTTTTGTCTAAGGGCATCTCTAAGGACGCCGCGAATCTTTAACCTTTTACCCATGCGGCTTACCGGGTCACCCAGGCCGCTTTCCGCAATACCCATATCGACCAGTCTCTGAAAAGTTTGCTTATTGGCAACAGCCCAGGCTACCGCCTGGCATAAACGATCAACTCGTTTCTGATCGTAAGTCTCAATAATTGCCAATGCGGCTTTTGCTTTCTCAATTGCAGTAGCAAGTTCCGCCTTTTGCTCTTCTGTAATTACTCTTACCTTTGTTTCAGCCATTTGTTTTCCCCTCCAAATTATCTCATCTATTGGTTCCTCTGATCCAGTCTAAGCAGCCAGCAAAGCTGATGGTCCCTTTGTCTGAATTTTATGCCATTAACCTATTTATCGCAAATCCTCTTCTGCATACCAGCAATCGCTTTTATCAATAGTTCCGGAGCTGTAGCTTAATCTTTTCCTGGAAAAAGCCCGGGTACGTACTTTTGTGTCAGGACAAAAGTGCAATCCATAATTCCTGGTTTTCCGGTCTTTCGTATTTAACAAAAAAGCTTTCTAAAATCGCCTCTCGGCAATTTCAGAAAGCTTCAATGGTGTTATTCTCACTTCGCTTCAAGCTTAAGAGCCTGAACCCAGTCGATCACAAACTGATTAAAGGTTACCACAGCGGGTGAAAGCGCATAATGCTTGGCAATAGCCAATACAATATTCTTTTGAACTGGCTGCTTTAATTTAACAACAGCAATATCAAGCTTTTGTCCGCTTATTTTTTCATTCGGAAAAAAGCCAATTCCCATACCAGCACTAATGAGTGCCAAGCAAGTGGGAGAATGATTGCTCTGACAAACAATTTGCGGTTTAAAGCCGGCTTTTGCACAAGCTTCCATACAAGTGTAATGCATACGGTCAGAGGCCGGATGAAATATAAATCTTTCTTCTGCCGCCTCAGCCAGTTCAATATATTCCCTGTCAGCCAACCGATGACTTGGCCCAACTGCCAGTACATAATCATCATAGGCAAGATGATGAAAGGAAATATCTTCATCACTTTCCTGGGCAGCTACAGCAGCAAAAGCGATATCCAGTTCACGGGCTCGTATTTTCTCCAATAAGCTGTACGTACCATCCTGCACGATTTCGAAATTCAGCCCTGGATGTTCCGTATGAAATCGAGCGAGCATATTTGCATAGTCAATTTTTCCCAAAGATGCAATTACGCCAATTCGCAGCGTTCCCTTAAGAAGTTTTCTGTATGCTAGAACACTTTGCCTGGCAACTTCGAGATTCGCCAATACGGCTTTGGCATGATTAATAAATTCTTCTCCCGCCTCAGTTGGAAAAACGATACGAGAGTTACGGTCAAACAATTTAATGCCCAGTTCATCTTCCAGTTTGGCAATCTGGTGAGACAAAGTTGACTGGGTTACACAAACTTCGTCAGCTGCTCTGGTAAAGTTGCGCTGTTTAGCCACTTCAACTACATACTGTAACTGATGTATTTCCACAATTGGCCTCCTACACTAACGGAGTAGTTTTCTTAAGTATCTCAACCCCAAATACTGCTGTCAATAGCTCCAACAGCCTCTTTACTAGACGAATTAGCATAATAATTAGAAAATAATTGCAAGTTTTTTTATCCTGTTAAGGCAATTCGCTTTACATTTGTTAAATAAAAGGGTACAATGTAACTACCCAGAAAAAATAGTACCAGTGAATTTGTCATTGTCCTTCTCAAACTATTAGGTAGTTGGTAAGGGAAGTCCCGATGAGTATTCTCCATTCGCTATTTGGGTAATAGATTTGAGGAGGCTATATTATGTCCCAAGACAAAACTCTTACTTGCCGCGATTGTGGCGCACAATTCGTTTTCACTGCTTCAGAGCAGGATTTCTTCGCTCAAAAAGGTTTCACTAACGAGCCAGGCCGTTGCCCTGATTGCCGCGCTGCCCGTAAACAACAAAACGGCGGTGGCTTCAACCGTGGTGGCAGCAGCTACCAACAACGCGAAATGCATGATGCAACCTGTGCATCTTGCGGCGTATCAACCCAAGTTCCTTTCCGTCCAAGTGGCGATCGTCCTGTATATTGCAGAGATTGCTACAGCCAAAACAACAGCAGACGTTACTAGAATGTCACAATCCCCTGCCAAACGGCAGGGGATTTTTTATTTTCTCTACTAGTACCTTGAAGGTACTAGTTATTTTTTATTTCTTCGGCAAGCTCATTTAAATAAGTCCATCGCTCCAGTAATTCTTCCAGGCTGCGTTCTAGTTCCTGCTGCCGGCTGACAAGCTGCTCCAGCCGTTCAAAGTCGCTGCCTGCACTGTTAATACTTGCAGCTACCTGTTGTAAAACTTGCTCCACGCCTGCAATTGTCTCATCAATTTGTTCATATTCCCGTTGTTCTTTAAAAGTAAACTTGCGCACTTTCTCTTTCGGCTTCTCATGGACAACAGTTTTTTTCTCCAAAATAACCGGCACGGTTTCCTGCTTTTTAGTTGCCAGATAATCTGAGTATCCGCCGACTGATTGTGTTATACAGCCATTACCCGTAAAAATAAATAGCTTATCAACAACCCGATCCAGAAAATACCGGTCATGAGAAACGGTTATAACTGCCCCTGAAAAATAATCTAAATAATCTTCCAAAATTGTCAGAGTCTGAATATCCAGATCATTAGTAGGTTCATCGAGAAGCAATACATTTGGTGCACTCATTAAAATGCGCAATAGATACAGCCGACGTTTTTCTCCCCCTGATAATTTAGCAATGGGCATCCATTGCAGCTGAGGAGGAAACAGAAAACGCTCCAGCATTTGAGAAGCACTGATCAATTCTCCTTCAGCTGTGGCAATACTATTAGCTTCTTCGCGAATGTAATCAATTACGCGCATTGTGTGATCCATATCGGCACTTTCTTGTGAAAAATAGCCAATTTTTACAGTCTGCCCCGTATTGACAACGCCGCATTCCGGCAATAAATTACCTGCAATAATATTAAGCAGCGTAGTCTTCCCGCTGCCGTTTAGTCCAATAATTCCCACACGGTCATCTTTTAAGACAATGTAGTTAAAATCAGCAATCACCTTTTTATCTGCAAAATGATGGCTAATATTTTCAATTTCTATGATTTTGCGTCCTAGCCGGCTGGAGGCAACGGATATCTCCAGTTTTGTATCATTTGTGTCGTTGCTTTGCGAACTAAGCTGTTCGAACCTTTCAATCCGCGCTTTTTGCTTCGTACTGCGTGCTCTGGCACCACGTCTCATCCAGGCTAATTCATTTCTAAGCAAGTTCTGCCGTTTGCGCTCACTCGCTTCCTGCTGTTCCTCACGATCCGCTTTAGCCTCAAGGAACTTACTGTAGTTGCCGCTGTAGGTATACAGTTTTCCCTTGTCAATTTCAATAATCCGATTGGTTACCCTGTCGAGGAAATAACGATCATGCGTAATCATCAATAGGGCACCTTTGCGATTTGCCAAATACTGTTCCAGCCATGCTACCGTATCATTGTCAATATGGTTAGTCGGCTCGTCTAAGATCAGCAACTCACAAGGATTAATCAATGCGCTGGCCAGTGCTACCCGCTTACGCTGCCCCCCTGAAAGAGTACCTACAGGCACACTAAATTCAACAATCCCTAACTGCATCAGAATAGCTTTGGCGTCACTCTCCAGCTGCCAGGCATCATGACTGTCCATCTGTTGGCTCATACGAATCAACTGCTGCTCAGCCGTTTTACTTTGCGGGTCGTTCTGCGCCGCAGCAAGCGCCAGTTCGTAATCACGCAGCACCTTCATAACCGGCGAATAACCATTAAAAACTTGCTCAAGTACAGTAGCGGCCTCATCAAATTCGGGATTTTGCGGTAAATACTGGACTCGCATACTATTACCTTTTGTAACTTTGCCGGTATCTGCCGGATCGATTCCAGCAATCACTTTCAGAAAAGTTGATTTTCCAGTACCATTTACACCAATCAGGCCTATTTTGTCCCCCTCATCAATACCGAAGGTGACATCAGCAAATAAAACTCGCTCTCCATAGCTTTTTGACAGATTCTCGATTGATAATACATTCATTTCTCTGCAAACGCTCCTATGCTTTACGCAGGTCTGTAATTTTACCGTACGCAATCTGTTTGGCTTTAATAGCAATCTTTAATGTTTTTTCATAATACTTGATCAAATCAATTTCCCGTTGGGAAACAATCGAAATAGCGGTACCTGTCTTACCTGCTCTGCCTGTTCTACCTACACGGTGCAAATACACCTGAGGATCTTCGGGAAGGTCCAGATTAAAAATATATTCCATGCCGGGAATGTCCAACCCACGGGCTGCAATGTCAGAAGCCACTAGCAGCTGTACTCTGCCGCTGCGAAAATCCTCAAGAGATTTTTTACGGTCAGCTTGTACGAAGGTACCATGCAAAGCAGCTGCCTTTAAGCCGTTAAAATTAAGCTTCGCTGCAGTAAGCTCAAGATCTTCACTGCGATTTACAAAAACCAGAGCTTGCTTTAGCTTCGTACTATGGACTAACTTACGTAACATTTCTACCTTATCCCGCTGCTCACAGATAAAATACAAATGGCTAATAGCGCTGGCTACGGCTGTTGCCTGCTCTTTAACCGTAACAATAGCAGCATCGACAAGAAAGGCAGCTGCCCGTTCCCTGGTTTGTGGCGTAATGGTCGCTGAAAACAGCAGAATTTGCCGATCCTTCAACGTCGTTTTAATAACAGCTTTTACTGACTCGTGATTATGATCATCCATTAACCGGTCAGCTTCATCGAGAATAATTGTTTTCACAGTCTGCGAAGTAATTTTCTTTTTTTGAATTAATTCCAAAATTCTGCCGCTGGATCCAACGACAATATGAGGCCGTTCCTTTAATTTATCAATCTGCCTGGTAATATTAGCATTACCAATCAGCGGCGCCGATGTGATCGGCAGCTCTGCATTTTTGGCCAAAAGTTCAATTTGACGCTGAATCTGAATTGCCAGTTCGTGGGTAGGTGCTAAAATAATCGCCTGATTCTCCCGCTTTGCTGCATCAATCTTAGTGAATAACGGCAACAAATAAGCGAGTGTTTTTCCTGTCCCGGTTGCTGATTGGGCTACTACATCCCGTCCTGCCAACACCAGAGGCAATACCTCGGACTGAATAGCAGTCGGTACCGTCAGTCCCTCCTTATGAAGAGCCGCTGTCAGCGGTGCACTTAATTCCAAATTTGAAAAAGAGTTCATGTTTTTCTCCTGTCGCGCTGCCTGCTTGTACCTTTACGCAGCAATTTTTGCCTGCTATCATTATACCCCTTTTCAGGAAAAAGCCAATGTTTTTGTAATGATTCTATAATTGTATATCTATTCAACTGTCCTATATTTACTGGTATGATGATAGTAATAAGTAAAGGGGGTTGATCCGGAATGTATAGGTATGCCTTATTAGTTCTTTTAACACTTTTTCTCCAGTTAGGGTCACTGGTAAGCGCAGAAGCTACTTCTCAGAATATCCGTGATGATCTTGGCAAGTATTTTCAAAATTACCAAGGAACCTTTGTTCTTTATGACGAAGCTGCCGATCAGTACACGATTTACAACGAAGAGCAAAGTTCCATACGCTTTAGTCCTTGTTCCACTTTTAAAATACCTAATTCGCTTATAGGACTGGAGTCTGGTATCTTGGAAAAAGAAAATGAGCGTACTCTGTTAAAATGGAGCGGAAAGCAGTATTCCATAAGCGCCTGGAACCAGGACCACACGCTTGCAACGGCTATGGCAAATTCAGTCGTCTGGTATTATCAGGAAGTAGCCCGTAAAATAGGTCCAGAGCGAATGGGCTATTTCCTGCAATCTCTCCAATACGGCAATCAGGATATGAGCGGAGGAATTGATCGCTTCTGGCTGCAGTCCACTTTGACAATATCCGCCAAGGAGCAAGTTGCTTTCATCAAAAAATTGTACCAGAATGATTTGCCTTTCTCCCAGGATAACATGGCACTGGTACGGAAACTCATTATTCTTTCCACTGAAAAGAATGTCATATTCTCAGGTAAAACCGGCTCAGCGATGGAGGATAGCAAACTTGTTTTAGGCTGGTTTGTTGGCTGCGTAGAAAAAGATGGGCACCGCTATTTTTTCGCGACTAATATTACCGGCAGCGACGAAGCCTTTGGCGCGCGGGCAAAAGAAATCAGTCAACAAATTCTAACGGAGTTAGCAATTTTATAAACAGCGAAGTCGCCTGCTTCAGCAGGCGACTTATCATGTATGAAGGAGTATCTATGGTTCGTTATTTATTGCTTGAAAAAGGGTCTCCCTATCCAACGGGCTTTAAAATTCCCTTGAACAAAGCAGTTATTCTCTTGGGAAGATCTGCAAATGCTCACCAGCCGGATATCAGTTTTGATAATCCCTTTATTTCCCGCAGTCATTGCTCGGTAGCGGTGAGTGAGGCGGCTGTGGAAATAACGGACTTAGCAAGTAAACATGGAACTGAAGTCAATAACTCCCCCCTTGAACCCTCTTTGCCAGTTACATTAAAGCCTCAAGACTGCATATCTCTGGCCCATGGCGCAGCAATACTGCGTTTATGCATGCTCAACAGTATTGCTGACGAAACGTTGGAGATTGGTACTGCAGCATTTCCAGCAGCACCGATTACGCCTATAAGATTAGATCCTCATAAACGTCAGTGTCTGTTAGGCACACAAGCCATTGCACTATCTCCCAAAGAGTGGAGCCTATTATCCCTGCTTCACAACCGCCATAGCAAAATAGTCTCACTTTCTGAAATCAAAAGTACCGTCTGGCCGGAGCGTCAAAATTCGCCAGGGCAAATACCCTCCGTCGGCGCAGAAGAAATTAATTTGTTGATCTACAGGTTAAGACAAAAGCTGGGCAGTACCGGCAGCCGAATTAAAAGTATCCGTGGATCAGGATGTATGCTGGAATAAATCGCCTTACATTTCCCTTTTTAATGATCGAAGTTTGTCGCTAAAGACAGCGTAGGTAAGGGCACCTTCCAGAACCTTTGTTTCACCTGCATAGATTGTTGGAACCCATTCCAGCTTTTTCTCCATGCATTCGCGGTCATGAGCCAGCAGCACCTGGGTATAGTGCCCAGTATTCAGAGCTTGCGACAGACCGTCTGAATTAAGACCAATCTTTACGGCGATTGCGATAAGTACCTCCTGATCACCAATATTCTTACCTTCCACAAAGTTTGCCGTATAAACAGCATCAATCCATTCATGCATCTTTCCGGCCTCTGTGGCGAACTGGACAGCTTCCAGTGCCAGCCGCGTATTAGGTACAAACGAATGATCGCCCGGTGTAATCTGAACAGGCTCTCCAAGCCTGTTCAGATTTATTTTTCTTTCCTCAAGGTTAACATTAGCTACAACATTTTGGATGTAATCACCCGCAGGTCCAATTTCAGGATGAATTTCCCAGGTGATCCATTCATCCTGAATAGCAGTTGTCTCCTTGAATTTTTTCATGAATCCCCACGCTAGATAACAATAGGGGCAGCAAAAATCAAAATAGACACGCAATGCTAATGACATCGTTTCTCCTCCTTTATTTATCGTAAGCAGTCTTTGAAGACTCACTTCGAAACTACGGTCATCTTCCATAGTTCTCTTCCTGGGGCCTTTCGTTCTGCCGCCGCCGCGGCGGAGCTTCGCCTTGGCTTCCCGCTCTTCCAGTAAGAAATCAATTTTATCAGGACTGAACTCACGACCTGCAGGGCTTAAAGCACGGGCCTGCTTACCAAGCACCATCGCTGCCAGCCCCCAGTCCTGAGTAATAACAATATCACCAGGCTCGGTCACATTTACAACTTTAATATCAGCTTCCTGCGATGCACTGCCGACAACAATATGATAATCGGAAACAATTGAATGATTAAAACTCGCTACAGTCCACACAGGAACATGATAAATATTGCCTAATTTTTGGCATAGGAGCAATGCATTTTTAGGACAGGCATCAGCATCTACTACGATTTTCATTAGCAAGTCTTCCTTAATTTTACTATTTTCCTACCTATCTTCGCTGAATTGCCACAAAATCCTACCTGTAAACGCTATTATTTACGACATACACATATTGTTGTTTACCGGACAAAAGTAGGGTACAATAAACAACATGCATAGAAAAATTAGGAGATGATTGAATGAGTAACGATACCGTTTTAGATTTCTATGAACTGCTAGGATTTGAAGAAGCTGAAGTTGATGACGGCTTGACATCGCTTTTTCTGGAAACTGATACAGATGGCAGCTATGTGCTTATTACTGACGAAGATGGAGCTATCCCCACTACTTTGAAGCAGGCAGTAGTCCTTGCCCGTTACTCGCCGGAAGGCTCTTACGAATGGAGTGCCACGTTTAAGAGCTCCCAGATTTTTAAAGATAATTGGTCATCTAACTTATCTACTGAGGAAAAGCTGGCTGCAATTCAAACCAGCCGGGAAACTGCAGAATAGACTTCTCACAGTCTACGTCAAAAGGGGTACGCTGAAACAATAGTTGCAGCGTACCCTTTTTAAGTTTTTTACTACTAAGCAGCTTATACTCTCCACACGCGCTCATCCCCTAATTCGATACACATCGCTGTAACATCATCGCGGGTAACTCCCTCAGCAGCGACCATGCGAATACAGTCTACCAATTGAGTGAAACTACCTCCCGGCGCTATTTTCAGCCCCCTGTCTAACTCATCAGAAATGCCGTCACTATAAAAGCAAAGCCGGTCTCCCTCTGTCAAAGGTATTGACTGAACTTCAAACTGAGCCAGATTGCTTACTCCTAAAAACAGGCCAGGAGTCTTAACCCTTCCCTTAACGGTACTAGTATCTGCAAAAAACTCCGTAATTCCTGCCGCTACATAGCGAAGCTCACGCTGAGTAAAGTCCATTTCAAAACAAAAAGCCGCAATAATAATATCATCACCAAAATAACCGGCAACCCGATTATTCAACTCGACCATACATTCAGACAATGAACTGAAAGAATGAAGTGTTTCCTGCATCATAACATTCATGGCCGCAGTCTGCAAAGCAGTCGCCGCGCCATGTCCATTGACGTCAATCAAATAGCCAAAAAGGACATCATCTTTTAACCAGCGGTATCCGCAGGTATCGCCACTAACTAATAGACATGGCTCATACAGAATCTGCAGCTGTAAATAATTATTTGCGAAATCGGGAGGTATCATGGTTCGCTGTACCTTACCAGCCTTAGCCAGTTCTGCATAAAATGTTTTCCGTAAGCGCTCCTCTTGTTCCGTTTTGACAGTCAAATCCTGCGTTCGCTCAGCAACCCGGGCCTCTAAATTCGTAACCAAATCAGTTACCTGGCAAGCCATTGTATTAAAAGAACGGCTAAGCTCCCCTAATTCGTCACGCCTCTCGGTATCTGGCAACAGCTTAAGACGGCCCTCTGCCAATTCTCGAGCCGCAGTATTTAACCGCTGAATCGGTTTTGTTACCCAGCCCGCCGTCCATATGGCCAGCAAAAAGACCAGCACCATGCATAGCATCGACAAGCTGGCAGTACGGTTAGCTACACTCCGCAGTCCTCCGAGGAAATCATCAGCTGCCAATACAACATAGATATTCCAGTTAATGCCGCTTTCCTGAAAATTTCGTACATCCACAAAATACGATTGATCCTGAAACTTAAACTCATAAGCTCCTGCTTGACTGATAGCAGGTACTGTCCTTGCAACTGTATTTGCGGCCATTCTCAAGATATCATTATTGCTGTCAGCCGCCTTGATTCTTTCCATACGTCCATTGCGCTCTTCAAAAGGACTTTTACTGACAGATGAAGCAACAAGCAGCCCCTCACTATCCGTAACGAATACCTGCCCTGATGCACCAAGCGGCAAATCGCTTAATGCCCTTCCCAGCCAGGATAGCAAATAATCGACTCCGAACACGCCGACCAAATTACCCTCTGTATCAAAAATAGGATGCGTTGCCGTAACTGTTGGTTCTAAAAACACAAAATGCCGGTATACTGCACTAAAAACAGGCTTCCCTGCCAGCTTCGCCGCCTCAAACCACGGTCTCGTACGAGGATCAAAATTGGGGAAAGCCTCTTGCTTTTCAAGTGCATCGCCAACATCGGAAACTTGAAAATACCAGGAAGCGCCGCCAGTTGTATGATTATTATGCACCACCTGAATTTCACCGTTCAATTTGCGCCGGGCACCATAAAAAGATCCGTCAGCAAGACCGATGAAGGTCATAGCTGCATCAGGAAAAGCCCGGATATGATTAACAAAATAACGATCACGTGCAATAGGGTCAGTAAAGCTTAAGATTTCCGAATGCCAAGCGTCAGCATTCAAGCTATTTAGTCTAAGGGGCTCCCGCATTTGCCGGCTTACTTGCTCCTGTACCCGTTCCAGAACTTCCTGCCGTAATTCTTTTAAAACAGCTTGTACCGAATCCTGCCCGCTTTGAAACAACAGCAACCCAGTAAACAACATTGCCATAAAAAATTGCAGCAAAAAAGGCAGTGAAAACACCAACCGCAGCGGCAGCCGCTCGGCTAAAGGCAGAAGAAAGCGAAACCTGGATGACCTAGTATCGTTCCTCATCAGCTACCTCACATTTCGGGACAGTTCTCTGTCATATATTTACAATTTATTCATTATTTGATCATTGTTGTCTTTAAAAGAAGAATTCTATAAAATAAACGTCTTTCCTTGTCAAAAATTGTTGTTATTAAAAAAAGGTCTGAATCCATTCCGGATTCAGACCTTTTAAAAACTATCTAATTTTAATTCATGCGACGAGCTTTCTTCACCATTAGAATAACGGGAATCGTAATAATCGCTGAAATAACAGCCTCAGGGATGCCGTTAGTCATTGCAATTCCCCCAACCACCGCAAGAACAGTATCTGGGTTGATCCCACGAGCCGCAGCAAAATCTGCCGCATACAAAAGATAAATCATACCAAGAACACCTAGCGTATTTACCAGCGAAGCGATAGCTGCCCCGGTACCTATTTTAATCGCTTCATTTTTCACAGGCATCATTTTATAACAATAATAAGCCACTAATCCGATTAATACTCGTGGTAAAACCGAAACAAGCGGATTTAAGAAGGCAAAGGACAAGATATTAGGAGCCACCATATTTTGAAACATACTGAATAACCCGAATAACAGGCCAACCATTACACCAACTGCAGGCCCCTCCAAGATAGCACCAATAACCACCGGAATATGCATGACTGTTGCCTTAGCCATTGGCAAGGGAATAAAGCCATAACCGGTAAGACCAAGAATAATACTTACTGATGACAGCATACCTACCACTGTTAGCTGCCTTGTACGAAATAGTTGCCGTGTTGAATCTTTACTTGCCATTTTTCTTCCCCTCCGCTCTTATTCCCCGAAAGGATATAAGTCGTATTTTAATGTTTTTCTAGTTCACCAGTTCAGTTCATACAATCGATACCGACTTTTCCATAGCATATTATAACGCTCCGGCAAGATATTTTCTACAAAAATATTTAAAATCCTACTTATTTTTAAAAAAAATTTACTTAACCATAATATCACTAAAAAAACTGATTGTATGTCTTCTGAAGAATTTGAACCAATCACCCTTTTCAATGTAAAATAAAACAAACTGAGAGATCAAAACTCTCAGTTTGTCTGCGATGATCCAGTGTTTGACTTATGCGAAGAAATAGACAAGCAGCCCGGCAACAATGACGTACCCAAGACAATACTTAAACGTGATTGCCAGTATTTGCCCTTCTTTACCACTCTGTCCAGTCGCCGTTGTTGCAATAGCAATGCTTTGCGGCGAAATCATTTTCCCTGCAGTAGCTCCAGTTGTATTAGAAGCTGCAATCCAGGTGGGGTCCACACCAATTTGCAATGCTGTTTGCTTTTGCAACGGTCCGAAAAGTACATTGGCACTGGTGTCACTGCCTGTCACAAAAGTTCCGAGAGCGCCCAGTGCCGGAGCGAGTATCGGATAAGCTGATCCGGTTACTTTGGCCAAAGCCACGGCAATGGCAGCAACCATTCCGCTATAGGACATAATTTTGGCTAAGGCGACAATTGATATGATAGTAACGGAAGTCTTTTTTAGATTAATGAGCGTTTTATAAAAAATTCTCACCAAGCCTGCTGCTGATGCTCCCTGAATAAATCCTCCAATAATAGCAGCGATTACAATAAGTGTGCCTGGCGTTAGCAGCCAGTCAATCGCCAGCGGCTTACCGCCTGGTCCGTTATAGATTAAAATATACGACTTTATATGAGAAAATGCTGAATTTACTGCCGGTACAAGCGGGCTTGTTAGCAGGATAAACAACAGGATTAGCAGATAGGGAGCCCATGCAGCTGCCTGATCAAAAAAAGTTTGATTATCAGCTGCACGAACACCGGCTTTACTTCCTGTTATATCTTTGGCTGCTTCAAAGGGGAAATGCCAGATTTTGTCCGGTGGAAAGTACTTCGCCCACAAGGCAGTTGCTGCCATTGATACAATTGAAGCACCGATTGCGGTTAGCTGGGGCCCAACATATTTCGCAATTAAAAGCTGTGGGATAGCAAACGATACACCCGCAACAAGTGCTGCACCCATGACGCCTTTTAATCCGGCAACATTTCGCGTCATCAGTAGAATCAGTCCGGCAGGAATGACAATAACGAAGGGCGTTAACTGGAGTGCAATCGCATAGGTCAGCTCCATAACAGGCAAATCAGCAACCTGGGCCAATGTTGTTACAGGAATTCCTACCGCGCCAAAGGCAACCGGAACTGTATTAGCAATTAGACAAAGAACGGCCGCAGCCAATGGCTCAAATCCCAGCCCGATCAGAATCGCCGCCGGAATAGCTACTGCTGTACCAAATCCGGCGGCAGCCTCAAGAAAAGCTCCAAATCCCCATGCAATAAGCAGGGCTTGAATTCTCCTATCGTCAGACAGTGAGGCAATCTGGTCGCGCATTTTGTCCATTGCCCCTGTTTCAACCGAAACGTTGTAGGTAAAGATTGCCGCCAGTATAACCCACAAAATTGGCCATAATGCCATCACAATTCCTTCTAAAGCAGCTTTAAACATTAAATTAACAGGCATGCTCCAGATCAGAACTGCAATGATCGCGCTAGCTGCCAGCCCCATAACGGTTGCTTTGTGCGCAGGCATCTTCAACACACCTAAGCTGGCAAGCAGCCACAATAACGGGAGGAAGGCAATAACAGCCGATGTATATATACTCATAAAAACTTCCCCCTACGCTATACCTCTATCACCTTACCGGGATTCATGATCAGATTCGGGTCAAATGACTTCTTTATATTGCGCATCAGCTTGATTTCTGTGGGGTTAGCATATTCCTCTAGCAACTTTACCCTTTTATAACCAATGCCGTGTTCTCCTGAAAGTTTGCCGCCAAGAGCATACACCATCTGATAAATCTCTCCCTGAAGGGCAGGAAGCTTCTTGTGCCACTCGTCGTCACTTAACTCATCTTTGAGGATATTGGCATGAATATTACCGTCACCGGCATGACCGGCACAATGAATTGCAATATTACCATACTTCTTCCCCAGCTCTGCGATTTTCTCAATAGCTCTGGGTATTTCATTGACCGGCACTACAATATCTTCCATCGAGAAAATAAGACTGCGCGCCCGGTCCGCTTCAGCATAGGACTTTCTTGCTTTCCATATTTTTACGGGGTCAGCAACCAATACTTCCAACGCACCGTTTTGCGAACAGAGTTCGTCAATAAAACCACATTGATCTTCAAGAGTTTCTTCATTATCTCCCTCAACAGTGACGATAATATAGTAACCCTTGTCACTATGAGGAAGCTTTTCACTCAAAAAAACCTCTACGGTTTTGATGGCCTCATTATCCATAAACTCGATTGTGGTAGGAGTAATTCCCGCTGCAGTTATTTTGGGCACTATGTCAATGGCTGTTTTTAAGTCGGGGAAAACGGCTAGCAAATCCATTGCATTCTTTGGCAGTGCCACCAGTTTAAGATAAGCCTTTGTAATCACTCCCAAAGTACCTTCCGAGCCAATCACCAGATTTAACAAACTATATCCGGTGGCATCTTTTTTGCACTTGCCGCCAAAGGTGACAATCTCGCCTTCGGGAGTGACAAGCTCCACACCGTTTACCTGCTGGCGTGTCGTGCCGTAGCGAATAGCTTTATTGCCGCCCGCATTGGTAGCAACATTACCACCAATAAAGGAACTATCACCGCTGCACGGATCTCCTGCATAAAGAAATCCTCGTTCATTGGCTGCTTTCTGTACTTCAGCGGTTGTTACGCCAGGCTCCACTACCATGAACATCGTTTCCGTGTCAATTTCCAAAATCTTATTCATCCGTTCCAACGACAAGACAATGCCTCCCTTGAAAGGAACAGCACCGCTCGCTAGTCCCGTCCCGGCACCACGCGGTATAATAGGAACAATTTCCCTGTTGGCGAGTTTAACAATTTCCGCTATTTCTTTGGCGTTTTCCGGAAAAACAACCACTTCCGGCATTTTTACATACTTCGGATCGGTAACTTCATCATGAGAATAAGGCTCCATCCGCTCTTCATCGCTTAGTACATATTTTGTACCTACGATATTTTGCAGTTCTTTCCTGATTGCGTCTGTTACGGGGTTGTATTTTGTCATTAGTATGCCTCCTTATTTCGGTCGCTGCATTTCATTCCGGCTATATTCTTTGCTGATTTTCGGTTATTTATCATAGCTACTGGTATCTATTTGGTACTTTTGCGGGTACACTACTTATAGAAGTATTGTTTAGGGGGTTAACAGTTATGCCTGAAGAGGACGAACTTACTCACGGCTCTATTCAAACTGACACTTTTGCGGTAGAAGATACTATTACCAGCGAGGTTCCCCAGAAAACATCACGAACAATAGCAGGCTTATATTTGGATGCGGAAGATCTGGAAAGATCCTTATCTTAGCTGTCTATGCTGAAATAGGCTTCTGATCATTTACAAAATCTGCAGCTTATAACACGACAATATATAGAAAAGTTAAACGGCTGGAGATCCATAAAAGGACTTCCAGCCGTTATTTTCCAACCCTCTTCAGGGAATAATCATCATTTTAAAGTAGTGAATTTTTTTAAGTTCAAAATACCATAAAAGAATAATTTTACATTAAGCGAATAGGATATATTAAACTATGCAGACACCCTAGCAGAGCCTTCCACATTCAACCTCAGAAGATTGCTATCCCACATGCTAACATTCAACAGGCTCCGTAAAAATGATTTACTAATCAAGGAGGATTATTAACATGACCAAGAATGATGAGAAAACTATGGTAGATTGCAGCACTGCCGGTATGGGGTTTGCCCGTACAGGAAATACGCCGACTGCTCCAGAGAGTTGTGGATTACCAGCGAGAGGATTTGGCACGACTGATTTCGGTGAGGAAGAAGAAGTTACGCAAGTCGATACACCTGCTGTAGATTGCAGTACTGCAGGCATGGGTTTCGCTCGAACTGATAGAACTGAAATCGCTCCGGAAAATTGCGCCTTTCCAACTAAAGGGTTTGGCACAACGGATTTCGGCAAAAACAAATAGCCTCAGGAGAAAAGAAAATAAGATAAACCATTGCAAATACTTGGCTGATAGGTTTCAGCTAATTATGCAATGGTTTTATTTTGATATATGGCTACTTTGCCCGTTCGTAGGGTACCGGCCAGTCCGTTTTTACACCGAGCTCTCTCGCTGCCTGCAAAGGCCAATATGGGTTGCGCAGCAACTCACGTGCTAAGAATACCATGTCAACGTCTGCTTTGATAATGCGCTCGGCCTGCAAGGGTTCCGTAATTAGTCCGCCGCCGATAACGGGAAGTCCGGTTAATTCCTTAATTGCAACTGCAAATCCAATCTGATAGCCCGGATAAACTCTAGGAACTGCCGGTGTTACCGCTCCAGAGCTGACATGAATCACATCAATGCCTTTATTCTTTATTAAATTCAACATCTCAGAAACCGATTCCGGAGTATTACCGCCCGTCTCATAATCGTGAGCCGATACCCGCACAAACAGGGGCATACCATCAGGCATAACACTTCGGACAGCCTCTACCACCTGTCCGAGCATTCTTACACGGTTTTCCGCCGAGCCACCATATTGATCCATACGTTGATTTGCCAATGGAGACAAAAATTGATTCAGCAAATAGCCATGGGCACCATGTATTTCGATGGCATCAAATCCGGCTTTTACTGCCCGCTGTGCAGCTAATCGGAATTTCTCCACAATCCTGTGTATTTCGTCAGCCGATAACGCTTTAGGCTTACGGCTGTCTTTACTGAAAGAAATAGCAGAAGGTGCCACAATTTCCAATTCGGGCACTTCACATTTACGACCGGCATGATTGAGTTGAACTGCAATTTTACTGCCAGCTTGCTGGACAGCAGCAACGATTCGTTTTAAACTATCGATTTGTCCGTCATTCCACAATCCCAGATCATTGGCTGATATTCTGCCCGCCTCTTCTATTCCCGTTGCCTCTACAATAATCAGTCCTGCCTGTCCAACTGCCCGTGTTACATAATGGGCATAATGCCAGTCGGTTGCCTGTCCGTCATTACCGGCCGAATACATGCACATGGGCGGCATGACGATGCGATTTTTCAACTTCAAATCTCTCACGGTAAACGGAGTAAACAGCATAATGTAACCCTCCTAACAAATACTGGTATTTCTTCTTTCTTTATATGTTGAAATATCCCTTCTCAGCTCAAATACTAATTAGAAAACAGATAACTTCAGCATAGGCTATTCATTCCCTGCACAAACTGGTATAATGACGGGTAGATTAAATGGAAAAGAAAGGTGCTTTCATGACAATAAACTTTTCATCACTTGGAATTAGGCCCGAACTAAATGAATACTTAAAGCAAACCGGCATTGTCGAGCCTACTCCCATTCAAATACAAGCAATTCCGGTGCTGTTGACCGGTAAAGATGTAATGGCTCAGGCGCAGACAGGAACGGGTAAGACGCTTGCCTTTTTACTGCCTATTTTAGAGAATATTAAAACAGCCGGTTCGTATACACAGGCTCTGATTATCACGCCTACCAGAGAATTGGCAGCGCAAATTACTTCTGAGGCGCAAAAACTGGCGCCTATTATTGGCATTGAGGTTTTATCCGTTTATGGAGGACAGGCTTTAGATCCTCAACTGAAAAAATTGAAGGGCCATCCGCAGCTGGTTATCGGTACTCCCGGCCGTATTCTTGATCATATGCGCCGCAAGACTTTGGATGTAGCACGGGTAACTAAGCTGGTACTGGATGAAGCCGACCAAATGCTGCATATGGGCTTTCTTGATGAAGTGGAAGAAATTATCCGCCAAACATCAAGCAAAAGACAGACTATGCTTTTCTCAGCCACTATGCCGCCTAAAATCCGATCCCTTTCCACCCGTTATATGGAAAAACCTGCTGATATTCGCATAAAAACACAAAATGTCACGCTCGATGAAATCAAACAAACGATCGTGGAAACTCCCGAGCTAGGTAAATTGGACAAACTCTGCCGCATGATTGAAGAATATCAGCCCTACCTGGCTATTGTATTTTGTCACACTAAACAACGCGCCAGTGAACTTACGGCAGCACTTGTGCAGCGCGGCGTTAATGCCGACGAGCTGCACGGTGACTTGTCACAAGCGAAACGTACCCAGGTAATGCGCCGCTTCAGCAGTGCCAAGCTGCAAGTACTAGTTGCCACCGACATCGCTGCCAGAGGACTAGATATTGAGGGTATTACTCACGTCTTCAATTATGATATTCCTCATGATGTGGAAAGCTATATCCATCGTATCGGACGCACAGGCCGGGCCGGGGAAACAGGTATGGCAATTACCTTTGTCGTACCGGAGGAACGAACTTATCTCAGAATGATTGAACAGGGTATCCGTTCAACGCTGGAAAAGTATACGGCCAGCGGTAAAAAAGTTATTAAAAATGCACCAAAAGAATCGCCGCTTCCTGCAGGTGAATCCCGCCCCAAAACAGCAGCCGGAAAACCGAATGAAAAGAAACGTCTCAACCACGGTGGCAGTAATTTACGCAGCCGCCGTAAGCCCAAAGAAGAAAAGGCTGCGGTCGGAGCAGCATTCAAGAAACAAGGACCTGCAAAACGCCGTACTGCTAAACGTTAAAAGCAAAAGGACCGATACTCCCATTGGGAGTATCGGTCCTTTTTTATGGAGCTGTAATTGCCTGGGCAGACGCTTGTACCACAAGACGTGGCTTGCCCTGATCATCATCACAGCTTGCCCGGCAGGCAGGGAAGCGGGTACACCCCCAGAAGTCGCCGTTTTTTCCTTTGCGCAGCTGCAGGCTGCCTTGGTTGCAGCGCGGACAAGGATGTTCCGGTTTTTTGGGCTTACCTTGATCATCATCGTAAGCGCCTTTGCATTCGGGATAACGTGAGCATCCCCAGAACGGTCCATTCCGGCCATTGCGAGGCTGTAAAACTCCCTGACCACATCGGGGGCAAACATGCCCCTCTTTTAAGGGAATACTTTGTTCCTTGGCAATATTGCACAAGTTACTGGTAAACTTCGCCTGCTGCTCCAGAAAGACTGCAAGATTCTCACTGCCCTCAGCCATGCGATGAAGGATGTTTTCCCAAAGAGCAGTTGAATCAGGATAGGTCATTTCATCAGGAAGTGCATCAATTAGCAAATACGCTGAATCGGTAGGAATCAGATATTTTTTCTTCTTCTCTTCTTGGAGAAAGCGGCGGTCAATCAATTCTTTGATTATTGTCGCCCTGGTAGCTTCTGTACCAATACCTGACACATCTTTCAGCCGCTTCTTCAGGTCAGGATTTTTAACGTATTTGTGAATTTCTTTCATTGCTGCCAAAAGCGTTGCTGCCGTAAAGCGCACAGGAGGTTTTGTTGATTTTTTATCTGCCTTAATACTCAACAGCTCAGTAATGTCGCCTTTAACCATGGCCGGAAGCATGCCACCGTCTTCTTCTTTTTTATCGTCTTTTTCATCGGTATCAGCTGCAAACACTTTTTTCCAGCCTAATTCAACGACTACACGGCCGCTGGCCGTGAAGACTTCTCCATTGTGCTCAAGCTCCACCCGGGTTTGATTATACACATGAACAGGAAAAAACTGGGCAATATAACTTTGGGCAATAAGAAAGTAGATATTCTTCTGCGCATCATTCAGCGCTGCAAGATTGCATTTTTCTACCGTTGGAATAATAGCATGATGAGCCGTAATCTTCTTGTCGTTCCAGGCCCGGCTTTTTATTGTCCGGTCAGCCTCTGCCGCCCATCCGGCCAATTCAGTATGACTGCCGTCACTAAGATTTTCCAGGATAATCGCGCCGTCACCATGCTGCGATTCAGGCAGAAAGTCACAGTCCGAGCGTGGATAGGTCGTAAGCTTCCGCTCGTATAAAGTCTGAGCGGTATCAAGCACCAGCTGTGGATCATAGCCGAATTTCCTGCCGGCTATCACCTGCAAAGAAGAAAGCGATAAAGGCAGCCGCTGAGCATCTTTTTTCTCAGCCGTTTCGCACAAAACGATTTGGCCAGATGAAACACTCTTTATTTTGGCCAGCAATGCCTTTGCAACCGTACCGTCTGTTAGACGGCCTTCACTATCCCGTCCCGGCTGCTCCTCCCCCGGTTTCCAATAAGCAGTAAATGTTCCATTGTCATGTTTAAAATCAGCCTTAACCGTAAAATATTCTTCCGGCTTGAAGGCCGCTAATTCACGTTCCCGGCGCACTACCAAAGCCAGTGTCGGTGTTTTTACACGTCCCACCGGCAGCGTTGTCCGATGGCCGGCCCGCTGTGCAGCCAGCGTATAAGCACGGGAAAGATTCATGCCAATCAGCCAGTCAGCCCGCGCTCTGGCAAGGGCTGATTGCTTCAGATTGTAAAAATCCTGATTTTCCCGTAATGTACTAATTGCTTTTTTGATACTCTTTTCATCAAGAGCATTAAGCAATATCCGATGAACAGGCTTCTCATTGTGAAGATAGTCTAATACCTCGTCAATAAGCAGCTGACCTTCTCTATCAGGGTCACCGGCATGAACAATTTCTGTTGCCTGATTGATTAAATTCTCTATAATGGCAAACTGCTTGCGGCATGAGTCGACAACAAGCAAATTCCATGTTGCGGGAATAATGGGCAAATCTTCAATTCGCCATTTTTTATACTTTTCATCGTATTCAGCAGGCTCAGCCTGCCGCAAAATATGCCCGAAAGCCCAGGTAACTACGCCGCCACCCGTGATGATATAACCGTCTTTTCGGCTTAGCGGTCCTGGCAGGCACTTACTAAGTTCTGCCGCCATACTGGGTTTTTCGGCAATGAATAAACGCACAATAGCACCTCATAGTTAAGCAAGACCGCTCTCAAGCCCGAGGGCTCCAAACGGTCTCAAGTAATCCTATTTAATCTTGGCAGAAAGATAATTTTTCTCTGACTTTCCAACTACGTTTTCTCTAGTTTTGAACGATATGTAACATCAGAATCTTACTTATTCGATATTAGTAAATAAAATCCTGCCAAACAAGCTGTCCAGACCGCGTAAAGCCTTGCTGTAAGCACAAAAAAAGGGTATAATTTTTGGGTAAATCAAGAAATTGCTTATCTTACGATAGACAATAAACCGGAGGAAATACATGTCTGACATCACGAATGCACTCAATAAACGGCGTACCTTTGCAATTATTTCTCATCCTGACGCCGGTAAGACTACTTTGACGGAAAAATTGCTGCTCTACGGAGGCGCAATTCACCTTGCCGGTTCTGTAAAAGCACGCAAAACACAAAAGCATGCTGTATCAGACTGGATGGAAATCGAAAAACAAAGAGGGATTTCTGTTACTTCCAGTGTACTTCAATTTGACTATCAGGGCTTTAGGGTCAATATTCTTGACACGCCTGGTCATCAGGACTTCAGCGAAGATACGTACCGTACATTAATGGCTGCCGATAGTGCTGTCATGCTCATTGACGTTGCAAAAGGCGTCGAAGAGCAGACAAAAAAGCTCTTCCGCGTATGTAAACAACGTGGTATACCGATTTTCACCTTTGTCAATAAGCTTGACAGGTATGGCAAGAACCCTTTTGAGCTGATGGAAGAGCTGGAAAAAGTACTTGGTATCCGCGCCTTCCCGATGAACTGGCCAGTTGGTATCGACGGCAGCTACAAAGGAGTTTATAACCGCAAGCTGGCACAAGTAGAGCTTTTTGACAAGGATGGCTCTCACGGTCAGCGTGCTCTGGCGTCAAAGGTGGGCAGTGTTGATGATCCCGCTTTCCGCCAGTTATTGGGTGAAGATGTTCACCAGGCGCTCTGTGATGACATTGCCTTATTAGATATGGCCGGAGATGAATTCGACTTTGAAAAAGTTGCCCATGGAGAATTAACACCGATGTTCTTCGGCAGCGCCATGACTAATTTTGGTGTTCAGCCTTTTCTGGAGGAATTTTTGCAGCTTGCTCCGCCTCCAATGCCCCGTCTTTCCTCTGAAGGTCCTATTAATCCTGCAAGCAGCGATTTTTCAGCCCTAATTTTTAAAATTCAGGCAAATATGAATCCTGCTCATCGCGATCGCATTGTCTTTATGCGCATTTGCTCCGGTAAATTCGAACGGGGTATGCCTGTTCACCATGTCCAATCCGGCAAAATCATTAAACTCAGCCAGCCGCAGCAGTTTTTGGCCCAGGAAAGGACCATTGTAGACGAAGCATTCCCTGGCGACATTATCGGGCTTTTTGATCCTGGTACGTTTGGTGTAGGTGACACACTTTGCCAGCCAGGTAAACAATTTCGCTTTCAGGACTTTCCCGTATTTCCCCCTGAACATTTTGCCAGGGTACAAGCCAAAGACACCATGAAGCGCAAACAGTTTGTCAAAGGCATGACTCAGTTGGCCCAGGAAGGGGCTGTACAAATTTTCCGTCAGCCCTATGTCATTGAGTCCTTTATTGTTGGCGCTGTTGGCAGTCTGCAATTTGATGTCCTTGAGTATCGCCTTAAACAGGAATATGGCGTCGACCTGCTTATGCATCATCTGCCTTACAGCGTAGCCCGCTGGCTGGAAGGTGAAAGCTTAGATCTTAAAACCCTTAAAGGCCTTGACAATGGGATGCTAGTCGAAGATATTAAAGAACGGCCTCTGGTACTGATCAGTAATGAATGGCAGCTTAATTGGGCAAAAGAACGAAATCCCAATGTCGAATTTTTGGCTTCCCCATCAGAACAGCCCCTTAGTTAGCAGTTAATCTTTTTGAAGACCTGATGCCCACTGCTTGGGATCAGGTCTTTTATTATTTAAATTAATTTTTTTCTTGATTTAAAATACCGTAATTTGGTTATAATACCAGTAATTTGAATGACCTATAGGTCTAAAATAACGTTTACGACTGAATGGAGGGTAATAGTATGCAAGAGATTGGCATTATTCTTAGCCTATTTCTGCTCATGTTTTTCGCTTACAGAGGATTTTCGGTTATTTTATTTGCTCCGGTTTTTGCGTTGCTCGCTGCCTCACTTTCCGGTTTGCCGTTGATGCCGGCCTATACGGAACTTTTTATGGCAAAGGGCGTAACGTATATTAAGTCTTATTTTCCGATCTTTTTACTTGGTGCCGTTTTTGGCAAGATTATGGAAGACACCGGTTTGGCAAAAAGTATCTCCAGAGCGATTATTAGCAGTCTGGGGAAAGAGCGGGCAATTCTGTCTGTTGTCTTAGCCGGAGCCGTTCTTACCTATGGCGGCGTCAGTTTATTTGTCGTAGTTTTTGCCGTATATCCTTTTGCTGCAGCTTTATTTAGAGAAGCTGATATTCCCAAGCGCCTCGTTCCCGGCTCTGTAGCCTTAGGCGCTTTTACCTTTACAATGGATTCTTTCCCGGGTACACCGCAGATTCAAAACATTATTCCAACAAACTACTTTGGCACAACGATTTATGCCGCACCAATCTCTGGTATATTAGGCGGCCTAACCATACTGATTCTGGGAGTCACCTGGATGGAGCACCGCAGGAAAGCAGCCGCTGCTGCAGGCGAAGGCTATGGAAAACATACCTTGAATGAGCCCGAAGCTGAGCAATCGGCAGTCGATTTGCCCCCTTGGTATGTTGGCGCATTACCACTTCTTGCCGTATTAGTAGTAAACTTCTTCCTTAATAATATGTTTACCTGGAACCCGGCCACCTTACAGCCTTTCCAAGCAATGAATCTGCCGTTAGTGGCACCTGCCGTCAAAAATGTAATCAGCAGCTGGTCATTGATCATTGCTCTCGTCGTTGGCATTCTGTTAACCATATTACTGGGCTGGAGCCGTTTGCCTGGAGGCGGATTGGCTAAGTCACTGAATGCCGGTGCAATTGGATCGTTGCTGGCAATTATGAATACCGCCTCCGAAGTGGGTTACGGTAATGTTATTGCTTCGTTGCCTGGCTTTAAAGCAATCTCAGGTGCTTTAATGTCAATTAAAATTGGTGGATCACCGCTAGTCTCTGAAGCAGTTACTGTCAATGTTTTAGCGGGGGTTACCGGGTCAGCCTCCGGTGGGTTGTCAATTGCACTTGATCTATTGGCTAAAGACTGGCTGACCTGGGCCAACACAATTGGCATGTCCCCTCAAATTCTTCACAGAGTAGCCTCTATGGCTTCAGGCGGTATGGATACACTGCCTCATAATGGCGCTGTTATTACCTTGCTTGCCGTCTGCGGAATGACACATCGCGACTCGTACGGAGATATTTTTGCAATGACAATCATTAAAACAAGTACGGTATTTTTGATCATTCTGTTTCACAGCATTACAGGCTTACTGTAAGCTAGGAGAGAAGTTCCTCTGAAGAAAAAGCCCCCGTTCGTACTTTTGTCATTGCAACAAAAGTACCAAAAATGCTAGGCCCGTCTTCCAAAAGACTTGGAAAAAAGTCACCTTACTAAAATCCGTTAAACTCCGCTAACGCTCAAACAGAACGGATTTCTTAACGTAAGGGCCGAAGGGGCGAGATAACTGGAAACGCAGGTTCCTTGTTTTTCGTATCTTACGACCCTTACAAAAATTGCCGTCCCGAAGGTTGGTCTGTTTCCAAGGCTATTTTTGTACAGGTCTTGACTTTTTGGTACTTTTGTGTCAAGACAAAAGTACAGAGTCCTAAATCTTTGTCTCCCAGCTTCTTAAAACTTAATTACTGATACAGACTAAAAAGAGCAAGGTATCCCAGGTTTACTGAGATGCCCTGCTCTTCTTTACAATTAATTCAAAACCTGCGGCCGCCACATTAAATGCAAAATGTTTCCCTCCGGATCACGGAAAAAAGCCAGTTTCATTGTTGCCGCCTCCCGGATCTCAAAGAAAACAATACCGCGCTTTTCCAAATAGTGATAAGCTGCAGCAAAATCAGTTACCGTAAAAGCCAAATGGCGTATTCCTGCCTGCTTAGTCTTATATTCACTCACCTGCCCGCCTTCGGCAGGAAGTATTTCCAGCATTGTTCCATCAGGTGCTTTCAACATATATACTGGTGGGTTAGTGCCACTGCTATAAACAATGCGAAAACCAAACAAACCTAGGTACCAGTCGGCTAATGCCTGACTATCGCGGGCAGCTATAGCCGTATGCTCTATTCCGCTAAACAAATAAATGCACATCTCCTTATCCAATCGGCTTGCGCACATCGAGAATTAACCCCTGCGCACTTTTCCTGACAACAATATATTGCTGCCATTCAGGATCTTGCCTGCCAATTGGTGTATTATCCTCAAAGCTGGCAAACCTGAGATGAGGTCCACGGCTTTCATCCCGCTTGGCTGCAGCCGCCAGCACCATTGCAGCGGTTATCAGCATATCCTTAGTCTCCAGGCAGTACGCAAGACCTTTTTCATCAATCAAAGGGACGTGTGTGCCAAGCTCAGTTAGTTCTTTTTCTCCCTGAGACAGCCCTGCTTGTGTACGAATAATGCTGGCACTTTGTTTCATAATTCGTTGCAAGGTTTGACGCATAGCAGTAGCAGCCATATCACCTTTCGTTAGTCCGGTTATGGCGCTAGCAAACTGCATACCGGCTTTATCGATATAAGCCATATCATCACTGCTCAGGCTTTCTGGCTTAGCTGCTGCATCTTCACCGGCTATTTTGCCGAACACCTGGCAATCGAGCAACGCATTCCCGCCTGGGCGGTTAGCACCGTGCTGGCCCCCTGCCGTTTCGCCGACAGCCCACAAACCGGCAACAGTACTGCGCGCTTGTTCGTTAATTTTTATACCGCCTTGAAAATGCTGGGCACAGGCGGCCACTTCCACAGCCTCTCCTTTCGCTATATCAATACCGCGCTCTAAAAACCACTCGATAGAAGCCGGATTGATCTCCATTAAGCGGTACAGCGGCGACTGGCGGCGTCTTTCCATGCCCAAATCTACGCGGATCTCAGATTGGTAGCGTTCCTGAACATCTGCGGTTAGCTGATCAAACACAAATCCTGCCGGGTTTTTGCTGTAATCCAGGTATACTTTTCTGCCGGCCTGCCATTCCTTATATAAGGCTACGTCTATAATATGGGTTTTGTGCTCATAGCTAACGGGCCAGCTGGCACCTTTTTTAAACAACGTATCAAAAATCTCGTCGGAAGCTGTCCCTTGCGGGAAGTATTTCGCAAGAATTTCTTCGCCTGCATCATTAATTAAACGAGGCAATGCGCGCATCATACTGCCGGAGCAGTTAAAACGCGTTTTCGTTGAAGCAATACCAAGCTGTATAAATTCCATATTAACCAATTCGGCTCCCGCCTCATAGGCCATTGCATAGCCATCGCCGGTCATTCCGCCGGGGAAGACGTTATGCTCATAAATGAGGCCACCGCCGCCGGTAGCAAGAATAACAGCCGGAGCAGCAAAAATGATAACTGCCTGCTGTGGATTATGCTCCTGCGTACGTACTGCCAACGCACCGATTACACGTCCATCCTTCACAATCAGTTGATGAACTGCCGTGAAATGATGAATAGCAATTTCCATTTGACTGATTTTACGCATCAGTGCCTCTTCAATGTGTACTGCTGTTTTCGGCCCCGTATAACAAGCCCGAGCATATTCAGATCCATCTGTTACAAACTGATCAACTGTCCCACCTTTTCTCGCAAAAGGAACACCCAGCTCATCCAGAAACTCAAAAGCTTCCTTACCTCCCCTTGCAAGCACTTCTGCAAGATTGTGATCGGAAACCTTACCGCCAATGCGATAAATGTCATCAGCGTGGTATTTCCAGGAATCTGATCCTACAGGTTCGGTATGTGCAAGTGCAGCATGAAAAGCCATGCGGTCCGAGCAAGCTGTGGCAGTGACTCCGCTTTTACCAAGCATTCCTTTAGTTGCCAACGCAACCTGCAGCTGTGGATTCGCTTCTTTGGCTGCAATAGCTGCCCGCAAGGCCCCACCGCCGCCACCGACTATTAAAATATCATATTTTATTATATTCATTCGTTTCCTCCCACCGGGCTAAGTTCCTGTTGCCAATGCTCAACAATCCCCTTGGGGGCATAGCAAAACAACATGATCATCTCATCCTCACCGGTATTCTTTAAATAATGATGGCTCTGGGAAGGAATATGAATATAGCTGCCCTGAACAATTGAATGCTGCTGACCATCAAGTTCGCAAATACCCGTTCCCTTGGCAATATAGTAAATTTCTTCCTGCGCATGATGATGGACGGGGATCTCTCCGCCTGGATATATGGTAACCTGGCCCATTACGAAATGATCTGGTTCGGCAAGAGCGCCTGGTCCGGCAATCACTTTGGTCAGCCGCCCGGCAGGGAATTCAGTCCCCTTTATTTGATTTACATGAAAAACTGCCATGTCAGCCCTCCAAAACATATAGTCTCAGCGCTTAAACTAATCGTCTTTTACCGGTCTCCCAGATAGGCTTTTTTTACACCTTCATCACATAAGAGTTTTTTGCCTTCCCCTTGCATAACGACTTTTCCGTTTTCCAGGACATAGGCATAATCACTGAGAGCCAATGCTTTCTTGGCGTTTTGCTCTACGAGCATAACCGTCAGGCCTTGCTCACTAATTTGTCTGATCAGTTGAAAAACACCGTTAACAATGATTGGCGCAAGCCCTAGTGATGGCTCATCCAATAAAATCATTTTAGGTTCAGACATTAAACCCCGGCAAATAGCCAGCATTTGCTGTTCACCACCACTGAGCGTACCTGCATGCTGATCTTTCCGCTCCCGGAGAATAGGATAGAGTTCAAACATTTTTTCCATATTACGCTTAATTTGATGATTATCTTTGAGGATATATCCACCAGCTAAAAGATTTTCGGCAACAGTCAGACCGGAAAAAACCTTTCTGCCTTCAGGAACGTGGACCAGCCCTTGTTTGATAATATGCTGTGTCGTCCGGGTCAGTTCAGACCCTTCAAACTGGATTGTACCACTCTTCTGTTTTACGAGGCCGCAAATGGTATTAAGCATGGTAGTCTTACCGGCACCATTGGAGCCGATAATACTGACAATCTTCCCTTTGGGAACAGATAAACTAACACCATGAAGCGCTTGAATATGTCCGTAAGAAACATGCAAATTGGCTATATTAAGCACGATTCATCCTCCTCTCCGAGGTACGCTTCGGTTACGGCTTTATTTGCCACCACTTCCGACGGTGTACCGCTAGCCAGCAGCTTACCGAAGTTAAGGACAAAGATTTGCGAGGAAAGTTCCATGATAACTTCTAGTCGATGCTCAATAATGATAATAGAAAAATTGAATTGCTGATGCAGTCTTTTTACCAGCTCGATAAACTCGCGGACTTCACTGGGATTGAGACCGGCTGCCGGTTCATCGAGCAGCAGGACCTTGGGCTTGGTTGCCAGTGCCCTGGCTATCTCCAGTTTGCGCTGCAAGCCATAAGGCAAACTCTCAGGCCGTTCATTTTCAAAGCCTGCAAGGCCAACAATTTTTAAATATTCGCTGGCTTGCTTTCTCGCTGCTTCTTCACTGTGACGCTTGCGACCAGTGTAAAACAACACATCAAGCAAATTATAGTTAGCATCGGGATCGGCAGCGGTCATGACATTTTCCAGTACACTCAGTCCGCGGAACAACCGGATATTCTGAAATGTACGGGCCATTCCCGCCCTGGCAATTTCATGCTGAGGAAGTTGGGAAATATCAGTTCCATTTAAAAGAACCTGGCCTGAATCAAGTGGATATACACCTGTCAATAAGTTAAAAGCCGTTGTCTTGCCAGCTCCGTTAGGTCCAATAATGCCGACGATATCATGCTGGCCTACGGCAAAAGAAAAATCATCTATTGCTTTAACACCGCCGAACGCTTTGGATATGTTTTTGACTTCCAACTGACTCATGCTGCTTTGGCTCCTTTTTTCATAAATTGTTTGATTCTACGCAGCGATAATTCATTTTCGCCAAATATCCCTGTAGGGCGGAAGTTGATAATCAAAAGAACAATGACGCAATAAATTACGATTCGCCATTCTGAAGCAAACCGCAGCATTTCCGGTAAGCCTGTCAGGAGAATCGAGGCAGCTACCGCTCCGGTGAGACTGTTAATTCCGCCAACAAAAACGATAATTGTCCATTCTGCTGAAACAACCCAGCCAAAAGCACCGGGCTCGACATAAGAAGTATAGAACACATACAGCACACCGGCAAAACTCGTCATAACACTTGCAATTAAAAAGGTAATTAATTTCAAACGCTCTACATGAATGCCCATTGCTTTAGCTGCCAGTTCATCACTGCGCAGCGCCAGACACTGCCTGCCATACTTAGAATGCTTGTAGCTGATTACTATTGCTAAGCAAATAATAACCGTAATTAAAACTGCCCAGAAATTTGTATACTGTGGCACCCCGGAAAGTCCGGTGGCACCTCCGGTGATATTGGTCGAGTTATTCAGGGTCGCAATAATTGCTTCCCCAAATCCGAATGTAACCAGCGAAATATAATCGCGCCGTAAACGTACCGTGGGAATCCCCACCATCAGTCCGGCCAAGAGTCCTGTCAGCATTGCCACAACAGCTGCTAACGGTAAAGAAAGAGCAAACGTTTTCACCAAAACGGCAGAAACATAAGCGCCAATTGCAAGAAAAGCGGCCTGTCCAAAAGAAAACAAACCGGTAAGACCCGTAACGAGATACACGCCGAGCACGCCAATTAAACTAATGCCCGTAAACGTAAGTGTTGATAAAATATACTCCACGGCATGCTCCCCCTTAAGCTTTCTCTTGGACAACTACACCCGCAATACCCCGCGGCCGCAGTAGCAAGAACACTAACATAATGATAAATACGAATACAGGTGCCCAGCCGGCTCCCACGGAACCGATCAGGAAGATTTCAACAATACCTAATAGAACGGCACCTATTAATGCCCCGGTGATGCTGCCTAATCCGCCGATAACGGAAGCAATAAATCCCTTCACAATCATTTGGCCCAATTGAGGATAGAGCGTGTAGTTAATACCTAAAAATACACCGCTGATTCCACCCAGTACACCTGATGCAAAAAATGTTGCGGCAACGACGGCATTCGGGTCCATTCCCATGAGCTTGGCCGTGTTAATATCAAAGGACATCGTGCGGATCGCCAGACCAATCTTGGTTTTGTACAGTACAAATAACAAGATGAGCAATGAACTTGTCGAGAAGCACAGCATTAAGAGGTCAGGTATCGCAATTGTAAAACTGCCAAAGTTAAACACCGCTGCCGGCAAAAATGACGGATACGAATAAAAGTTGCTGCTTGCAAAGATGGTTAGAACGTTTTCGAGCAAAATCCCCATTGTAATAGAAGAGATAAAATAATAGATAACGGGGCTGTTATTGCTACGCAAACGCCTGAAAGCCACTCTCTCCACAACCAGCGCAAGCAATCCTCCCCCCAGTGCCGCTGCAACCAGGGTTGCCATAAACAAGGGCAGGGAGTCTATATAATTCATTAATACAATGGCAGCAATATAACCAATATACGCGGTTACACTCATCAGGCCGCCATGAGAAAAGTTGGAGAACTTCAGTATATTGAAGATCAAGGCAAAGCCTACTGCTATCAATGCATAAACAGACCCCAGCGAAATTCCGTTAATAAGCTGTTGTATTGTCACTTGGAGCTATTCTCCTTTCTTATTGCCGTTTAGCTTATTGCAGGGACACTGGCAAGTGTCCCTGCCGACAATAACTTACTTCATATGCTTAGCAGGTATATACCGTCCAAGATCAACATACTGACCATTCTCAATTTTATACATGACCATGGACAAGCCCACTGGTTGATGTGTCTGCGGCGAAATGGTAATGATACCGGTAGTTCCTTGTAAACCGCTGATTTGATTCAGGCCTTGCAAAATTTTATCTGGTGAAGCTCCGCCGCTTTTTTTGATTGCTTCGGCGATCACGAGTAATTTGTCATAACCCAGGTATACTTTATTGATGGGATCTTCATTGAATTTTGCTCTGTAAGCATTTTTAACTTCTGCCAATTGAGGCTCGGTATCGGAGAAGTTATTGGCAAAATACAGGTTATTAGTAGCATCGGCGTCATTTACCAGCGCAGCAAAAGGTGGAGCAAAGTCCAGGCCACCGACAAATGGCAGGTCCAGGCCGATCTGCTTACGTTGTTTAGCAGTAATAACCAAGTCCTGTGTATAGTTCGGCGCATATACAACCTGTGCACCGGACTCTTTTATTTTGGATAACTGAGTTTTAAAATCTTTGTCGCCCTTGCCATAAACCTGCTCAATTACGATTTCAGCGCCAACTGATTTAGCATAGGCTTTAAAAGGTGCAACTAGCGAAACAGCATAGGCATTGGATTGATCGTAGAAAATTGCAATTTTCTTCAAGCCCAGTTTTTCAATGGCAAAGCTTGCCATGATTTCCCCATATTGGGTAGCACTGGGCTGAACGAGAAACATGGAAGGATGCACTTTGCCATCTTCGGCAACGGTTGCACGAGGATCAGCAAAGCTGCCTACTAGTGCTACTTTTTTGTTATCGGCAATAGGGGCAAGTCCAATGCCGATATTACTAATGGGAGGTCCAACAACAGCAACTGCCTTCTCCTGGTCTACCAAACGATTGTAAGCTTTAATGGCTTCTTGTACGTCACCTTTAGTATCCATCGTCAGCAGTTTAACTTTACTGCCATTAAGACCACCTTGGGCATTGATTTTTTCTACTGCCAGCTCCGCACCGCGGGTAACTGCATTGCCCAAAACCGAAGTGGGACCACTCATGTCCTGAAGATTTCCAATAACGATTTCTTTTGCTCCTGAGCTGGAACTTGATGAGGAGCCACATCCGGCAAACAGACTGCTAATCAAAAATAACCCCATTATGGCTAAGATAGTAACTTTCTTCATATCCATCCTCCTGTAAGTTTTTAGATAACAGACTAACTTAATTCTAGGGAATAAGCACTGCCTTTAATGCCTCACGGCTATTCATGACCGCAAGAGCGTCATTTGCTTCAGCCAGACTAAAGCGATGGGTAATCATTTTCTTGAATAGTTCCTTATTCTTCTGCATGAGTTCAAGCGACATATGAGTGTGGCGGGTACTGCTAACCCAAACTCCCTGTATCTTGAGATTCTTTTTGACAACATCTTCAAAAAAATCTACCTTACAGTCACCTGGGGGTTGGGAAAATCCGACCGACACATATGCTCCGCCCTTACGCACCAGCTTTAGTCCTTCGTGCACTGCACCAGGATCGCCGGCAGCTTCCAACACCATATCAACCCCCCGTCCTCCGGTCCGGCTGAGAATGTACTCCCTCCTTTCTTCGATACTTGTTGTACGGCGGTTGAGGATTTCGGTTGCTCCGAACTCTTTACAGAGCTCCAGACGATTTTCTGATCCGCCGGTTACAAAAATCTGACTGGCGCCAAGGTGTTTGGCAAATACAACTCCATATACTCCTAACGGCCCCGGCCCCTGCACCAAAATACTGCCGCCAAAAGGAACAGCATGGTGATCGAAGGCATGAGCAACGGTAGCGCCCGCACATGAGGCAGAAACTAATACTGCAGGATCAATGTCTTCTGTTATTTTAAAAAGATTCGTAGTTGCAGACAGCACAATGTGTTCAGCATAGCATCCGTTCAAATGCGGTGCTTCATTAAGCGCACGATTGATTCCATATACTTTGCGGTTTGCACATAGCCACGGTTCGTTAAGAACGGCGCAGGCATAACAGGCGTTACAGGTTACGCCCCGATCCCAAAGAATCCGGTCTCCTGACTTCAATTGCTCACCGGTTACATATTTCTTACTCCCCTTTACCTCCACTACTGTACCTACGCCCTCATGACCAAGGATGATGGGTAACGGCGTACGCTCGTCCTCACCTTTCCACATATGCACATCAGAGCCGCAGACTCCAGCCGCATCAATTTTTACCAAAACCTGTGATTCTTCTAACACAGGTATTTCAAATTCTCTCATTACAAGTGGAGCATTAAAGCTCTCCAGCACCATAGCCGTTGTCTTCAAGAAAACCATTCCTTTCTAATGTTAAACATGTTCAGCAACTTGACCGGTTTCAAAGGGCGGTTTACCCTCCCGGCCCTGCCGGTAAAGGGGAGCATATGTATCGGCATCTCGGGGGACGCAGCCTGTACAGCCGCCATCGCGCATAATCGTTGTACATTTACTGCAGGATATACAGATCTTACGTGAATCAAAGCTGCCCTGCCGCAATAAATCCTTAGCAAAATCAGGATAGGCAAATGCCTGCCGTCCGAAACCTACTAACTTCATCCAGCCTTGATCTAAACATCCGGCCGCTACGTAGGGAGCGAACTGCCTAAGCCAGCTAAATCCTGTTCCCATAATGACTGCTTCAGGTACTGCCTGCTGCATAACTTTTGCTGCCTGAAGCAGAATTGCCACATTCTGCAAGGGATGGAAGGGGGGAATATAACTGCCTGTATCATAAGGCCTGTTTACGTGAGGATTATAATAAGGGTTACCCAATGTAATATTAAAAAGCTTTATCCCTTTTCCAGCTAGCAGCTGAATAAGCTTAATGGGCTCAGTAAAGTCAGGTTTATGATAATCCGTCTTGTCAACTCCCCAGCCATTGGGTACGCCGTCATAGACTCCCAGGCGGACAACAATCTGAAGCTGATCGCCTAACTTGACTTTTACTTTATCAATAATATTTATTAATAATCGGGTACGGTTTTCAAAGCTTCCTCCATAATTGCCTTCCCGATTATGACCGGCAAGCAATTCTCCCAGCAAGTAGCCGTGACAGCATTTAATATCTACGGCGTCAAAACCGGCCTCAGCAGCAATTACCGCCGCCTTAACATACTGCTCCTCAAGCTCAGCTAACTCTTCGTCCGTAATCGTATGGAAAACAGGGGGAAGTTTAGCTTCAAGATGAGGTGCACGAGTTGCAATGATCGGCATGGGAGCATCTCCCGGCCTGCTGTTGCGCCCAGAGTGAGTTAGCTGTAAGACAGTAAACGGTCTGGCATTACCTGCCTCACTGGCTGCTTGAAGAGACTGGTTAAGCATGCCGGCAAGTTCTGCCTGTGTATGCTCATTAATTTGTAATTGGCGGGGATTGGCCCTGCCTTCACCTACTACCGCCGTAGCCTCAAACCATAAAAGACCTGCCCCACCCTTTGCAAAACGGTCATAGCGCCGTTTTGTTAATTCGCTGGGAGTTCCGTCCGGTGTTCCATCGCAGCCTTCCATTGGGTGAATTGCCAGGCTGTTAGGAACAACCGCACCAGGCAGCGAAACACTTCGTTTAAAAACCTCCATGTTGTCGGAACAGGGAATATCCAGTCCTAATCTCACTATATCCTGCTTCAAGTCCTCTAATGTCTTGTAGTGAAAGCGAACATGTTCAGCCAAAAGTACTCCTCCCATTCTTCTTTAATGCGCGGTCTCCGATCGAATTGTCAAATTACCGATCCCCGTACCATTACCTGTGCAGCAAGCACATCTATCCTTGGCTTTTCGGTGCGTTTTTCTTCAATCATGCTGATTAACCGCTCACAAGCCTTGGCCCCCATTTCATAAAATGGCTGTGCTACCGTTGTCAGGGGTGGATCAAGTAAGGGAGCAAAGTCAAGATTATCAAATCCCATAATGGATATATCACCGGGTACTCTCAGTCCATAATCTTTCACAGCCCGCATCGCACCTAATGCCTTGGGATCATTAGTAGCAAAAAATGCATCAACCCTTGCACCTGAATCTAAGATCCCCTTTGTAGCAAGATAAGCGTCTTCACCGCCTTCTACACCGTGAACAATCGCCTGCTCAGGTAAGGGCAGTCCGGCTTCTTCCAGTGCCTTTTTATAGCCGGCGAACCGTTCTTCATACAATGTAAGTTCCAGCGGCCCATTGATCAGTCCGATTCTCGTAAGTCCCCGGGAAATCAAATACTTTACAGCCTCATAGGAGCTGTTGAAATTATCCAAAACAACAGCATTCACTCTGCACTCCAACTGCCGCAGCAGCAGCACAACAGGAAAGCCTTCCGTTTCTAAATCAATAATATTCTGCGCACCTGGCCGGGCGGTCGAAAAAATAAATCCATCAACCAAGCGGCTCCTGAGGGTTTCAATATAAAATTTTTCTTGCTCAAAGTCCTCATCGGTGTTGCATAAAACGACTACATAACCATTCTTTTTGGCAACATCCTCAATCCCGCGTATTGCAGCAGGAAATACCAAACTGCGAACATTTGGTATAACTAAGCCAATCGTTTTAGTAGAAACTCCTTTTAAGCCCTGAGCAATGACGTTTGGGCGGTAACGCAATTCGGCAATCGCTGCCAAAACTCTATTTTTAGTTTCCTCAGCCACGGGGATTTTTCCACCAATGACGCGGGATACCGTGCTTGGCGATACATTAGCTTTTTTGGCAACTTCCTTAATATCTGACAAAATTGACCCTCCAATTTAGTTTACCGGACTTATGAAAACGTTTGTGGTAACGTTTTCATAAGTCTTATTCTTGAATGTTCAGCAAATTCCTTCTTTTGCAAATATTATTTTTATACTATCTACTCCTTTTCACATATCCCCTTCGACATGACTTGACTAAATTATCTAAAAAGAGTAGTATTATTTATGAGAGATAGAGGGTATAAAATGAGTGAAAAAAATTGTGCTTTTATGTCCCAAAGCATCCGCAGTGTTGCTACAGCAGCCATGATTCTGGCGCTGACCAGGACAATGGAAGATGAGGCAACTGCAAAAAAAATGTTGGCAGAGCAAGGCTATAAGTTTGTAGTTACTGAAGTTGGCGGAAAATCCCTAGTAGGTGATTTTCAGGAAAAAACAACAAAAGCTGTTTTGGGTGCTGCCTTAAATAGCGGCATTATTTCGAAATCACCAACTAACTACCACGCATTATTACACGCTGCTGATGAAGCGAAGCGCGGCATATTAATTAATGTTGCCAGCAGTTGCAGTTTAGCAGTTAAAATAGCTATTGTGCGTGATGCCTCCTGGATAGCTGTTGCTTTGTTTGGCGAATCGGCACTGCATCCTTTGACCAACCACGAAAGAGCTGGCTTAGGAATCATGCATCTAGGTTCGCAGGATGAATAACTTAAAAAACATGAGAATATATGAGTGATAGAGGGACAGAGTGGAATACTAATTTCAACCTGTCCCTTTTTATATTACTAAAATAAAAATGTGAGGAGAGATTAAGTATGAAATTACTTGGAGGACTTCGCGTCTTAGACTTGAGCAGAGTACTTGCCGGACCATATTGCACGATGATGTTAGCTGATTATGGTGCCGATATCATTAAAATCGAGCCCCCGGTAGTGGGAGATGACTCTCGCGCCTTTGGTCCTTTTATCGGTAAAGAAAGTGCTTACTTTATGAGCCTTAACCGCAATAAAAGGTCGATTGAATTAAACTTCAAACGCCAGGAAGAATGCGACCTGTTTAAAGAAATGGTTAAGGAAGCTGACGTAGTTGTTGAAAACTATCGTCCCGGCACCATGGAAAAATTCGGTCTTGGCTATGAAGACTTAAAAGCTATTAATCCTAAAATCATCTATGCTGCATGCTCGGGCTTCGGTCACACCGGCCCTTATCGCGATAAACCGGCCTATGATATCATCGTTCAGGCGATGGGCGGCATCATGAGCATCACTGGTCCGGAAAATGGTGATCCAACCCGTGTAGGCGCTTCCGTAGGCGACGTCATGGCTGGTATGTTTACAGCTTATGGAGTAATGCTTGCACTTTATCACCGTGAACGTACCGGCGAAGGTCAAAAGATTGATGTCGGTATGCTGGACTGCCAGGTTGCCGTACTGGAAAATGCTATCGCCCGCTACGTTACCTCCGGCAATGTTCCCGGACCATTAGGCAATCGTCATCCTTCAATTACCCCATTCTCATCCTTTACCGCAAAAGACGGCTACATCATCGTTGGCGCTGGTAATGCACGGTTATGGGATCGCCTCTGCACCATTTTGGAACGCCCTGACCTGATTAATGACGAGCGCTTCAGTACAAATGCCCTGCGTACAGCCAATGTTAATGAGCTGATGACCATATTAAATGCCGTCTTCATTAATAAAACCATCAATGAGTGGCTGGAAGTACTCGAAGAAGCCGGTCTTCCCTGCGCACCAATCAACACAGTTGACCGCATCGTAAATGACCCGCATATTGCTGCAAGAAATATGATTGTCGAAGTTGAGCATCCCGTGGCAGGCAAGCTCAAAATGCCAGGAGTTCCTGTTAAATTATCGGCAACCCCCGGCTCAGTTGATTTTCCTGCTCCGCTTCTTGGACAGCACACACATGAAATTCTCAAAGAAGTTCTTGGCTGGGACGAAGAAAAAACTACCCAATTCTTTAAAGGTAAGTAAGCGTACAAACTTAAGGGCACTAACGAACGTTAGTGCCCTTAACTATAATATTGTGTAAGGATGATTGTATGGCAAATGAAACAACTGTTTTGTTTTCCGGTTATGCGAGACTTCCGAGTGGTACAGTATCAAGCGAGCTTTATGGAGTTATGGCGCTTGTTCTGATTGTGGACATACAAACCGGTCGAATTTTAGAGGCAGATTGTACGCTGTCAACTAGGCTGGCAGAGCGCTTTGTTACCCGTCTTTTAGTAGGTCAAAACCTGAATGATAAGCCCGAAAATCTTATTGCAAAGATTAATCAGGTGTATCAAGGCAGCGCCAAGAAGGCCATAATCACCGCGTTGCGGACAATTATCGATAAATATCCGGCTATTGTCCACACTAAAATTCACTCTTAACCCAGGATACGTCCATAATAGCCAATACCTGGCGCACTGTTACGTCCAATTGACCCGTATTTTTTACAACATAATCAGCTGTTTGCCAGTTTACAAATTCACCTGCCGCCTCAGCATATTCAATGCGGCGATTAATTTCCTGGTCATTATCCCCTTGCAGCACATAACGGTTTAAAATCGTTTCTTTATCGGCGAACAGGAAAATTGCCGTAAGCCTTTCGCCCAGCAATTTTTTTAATTGCTCCAAGCCACGCAAATCAACCTCTACTACAGAAATAGAAGACTCCTTTACTTTACTGAGCACTTCATCTTTGCTGAGTCCATAAAAGTGCCCTGAATAGTTTACTTTTTCGATCATCGGCAGCTTTAAGAATACTTCTTTATCGACAAAGTGGTAATCGACTCCATTGATCTCTTCTTTTTTGGGAAGCCGGGTTGTATGGCTAATAATCGCAGGAATACGGTAGTTGTTCAGTGCTTTTACAAGTGTGGTCTTACCTGAGGCAGGCGGTCCGATAATCGCATAAACTTTATTCATCCAATATCCCCTCTTTGTAGTGTATTCTTGGTTTGAACTGCTACATTCTACACAAATCGACAAAATCCTTGAAAAGAATAGGCAGGCGAAGTATGCAAAAACCATGCTCGCCTGCCTATTCTTTCGTATTTTATTGCGACTCTAAGTACTCATATATCGTCTTATTGCCAATATACAATTGCTCGACAACGCCATAGCCATCTTTAATGCGTATTAAAGCCCTGCCGTCTTTTCCTGCACTTTTCTGATAAGCCCTATCGGCAGCGGGGGCTATCTCCTCCGGCAGATAGTACCGTTTAAAAGGCAAGCTGACGTGGGCAATGCCATTTTCAATATACTGAACTGTAACGCGGACAAAAGCATCGTCTTCAGGCTGTCGGGTACTAATCCCGGTAATAACGGTCTTCCCATCCTGCTCAGTCACCAAAGCGAAAGCCTTTTGACCATATTCCAAGCGAGCATCATCCAGGATTTTCCCTTTTTGTTCCTTAAAGCCAAGATCAACATAGCGCCCCTTAAGCATATCATAAGGGTCCACCGGGGCAGTCTCCCAATAAAAAGGACGTCCCGTATTCAGTACATTTTCCCAATGCCATACCATATATAACGGTACTGATAGCTGCAGGATAGCGACAATTGAAAATAACAGTATAAACCGCTTATTTGTCAGCATCACTTGCGCCTGCCTTTCGCCTCGCAGCCATCCAGTTGACTGCCAGAAAACTAATTCCCAAAGCAAGAAAAACAATTCCACGGACGACAAAACTGAAGTTAATATCTAAGAACCGTGCAATAATCAACGCCCCTAACAGCAGCATCCCCATATTCATGGTACTGAGCTCGCCTTTGCGCACGCCTTTTCTTATCATGTATATGCTGAAGCTGAGTAAAAACAAATTCATTAAAACAGCAGAAATCAGCCCTCCTGTATCGGAAACCTGCAGTACATACCCGACTCCCGCCACAAACGGAGCGGCAATATAAGCAATTGAGCCAGACGGTTTTCTGCGCGCTACCAAATACCCCAGATAAGCAACTGCCAAGAGCAGCAGGGTCACCAGCCAGCTTTCACCTGTTCGCAGGCCGCCAGCGCCAAAACCAGACCAAACATCTCTAAATGTAAGAATAAAACTAATGCCTACTGTACCGACCGCGCCAATCGTCAGCAATGCCCTATACCAGCCAAGTGCCCGTTTTTCTTGTGCTAAAGCGCCCAATAGGTAGGTTATCGCAAAAAGGGCTGCAAATAAAAGCAAGCCTAAATAACCTATTTGGTGATTAAAGGCATCTGCAAAAGAAAAATAAAAACTTAAGGTGAAAATCCAAGTAACAATCGTTGCAGCATTCACACTTTGCTCTGCTAACAGCAGCTGACGGCAATACGGAAGAACTGCACCGAACAATAACCAAATCAAGTGTTTACCGATAATTGGTACACTGCCGTTTGCCACCCATCCGCCAATACCAATCAGGTAACTTGCAGCAACGATCGTCGATTGCAGCAAATAAAGAATCGGCAGTGACAGCAGCATCCAGGCAAGCAGAAAAGCGCCTGTGTCATCACTCAAATGATAAGTCTGAGAAACAAGGGCCATCGAGGCTCCCACCATCAGCATCCAAAAAACTGCCGCGCCTTCTTTCCAGGATCGCTTATCCCTTTTGAAACACCACACGGCAACTGCGCTAATTTGGGCTGCAATTAACATTGCAACCGCAATACCCATGCGACTGAAACGATTCAGCTGTTCCCAATTGTGAGCCATTATCAGGATAATCCCCAGTCCCACCAGTATAATGCCAATGACACCGAAGATTGTCATATAATTCTTTTTCTCTTCCTGTATCTCAGGTCCATAATAGTCGCGAATGCGGTCAGCAGCATCCGAGCTGATAACACCTTTGTTAACTAAGTCCGGCAGCTGCTCATACAGCCATTTAACAGTATTTTTTTTCATATTTAGACTCCTATACGGTATTACCACTATTGTTCCATGATCACAGACGACTATCCTGCACAAGCAAATAAGAAAACAAAATATCGTGTCACGGGGACGGTTCCACTGACACAAATCTGGAATAAAAAAAGGGGACTGTCCCCTTTTTAAAGACTCCCCATCTTAAAGTAAAGAAGCTCACCGTATACAATACGATGAGCTTCTTTGCTTTAAGATTATGGAATAATTAAGGTTGCGCCCTGTGTTGCTCTTGATTCAGCCGCTTTATGAACTGCAACAATTTCAGTAAGCTTGTATTTTGCACCGATGCTTGACTTCACAAGCCCCCCGGCAATTGCTGCAAACAGGTCGGCAGCATTTTCACGGAATACTGCCGGATCTGCATTATGAGGAAATACGGACGGCCGTGTAAGGAAAAGGCAGCCCTTCTTGTTAAGCAGTTCAGGCTCAATGGCAGGAGCAGGACCGGATGCCGCTCCATACAGCACAACAAGTCCGAATGGCGCAGCGCAGTCCAGTGATTTTAAAAATGTATCTTTGCCGACTGAATCATACACTACATTGGCTTTTTTACCACCAGTAGCTTCTAGAAGAGCCGCCGGCCAGTTTTCTTCTGAGTAGTTTATCGTAACATCGGCACCAGCCGCTTTAGCAATCGCGCATTTCTCAGGTGAGCTAGCCGTACCAATGACAAAAGCCCCCAGCGCTTTCGCCCACTGACAGAGGATTTGTCCTACTCCGCCGGCAGCAGCATGGATAAGAACAATTTCACCTGCTTTGACAGCATGCGTTTTTTTCAGCAAATACTGAGCAGTTATGCCTTTAAACAGCAGCGCTGCCGCTTGCTCATCAGATACTTCGGCAGGAATGCTCACTAAACGGTCTGCAGGAACATTGCGGTAGTCGGCATAGGCTCCTAAACCGGCATTCATATACGCAACACGGTCGCCTGGCTTAAATTGATCAACACCAGCCCCCACTGCTTCGACTATACCGGCAGCTTCATGACCAAGACCGGTTGGCAGCGGCAATGGATAAACGCCTTTACGCTGATATACATCAATAAAATTAAAACCAATAACCGTCTGACGCAGTTGAACTTCCCCTGCCGCAGGTGCCGGCAGTTCAATTGTTTCGAGCTTCATTTTTTCTGCGCTGCCAAATTCAGTAATCGTAACCTTACGGGCTGTTTCCATACTTGATTCTCCTTTATATTGCAATGTAAGAATGTATTAATTAAACTATAGCATGTGCAATTATATACGTAAAATCAATTGTTTTAATAAAGACAATTAAAATCTTTTATTATCTCAATCAGATGCTGCGCTCTCGCCTCTTAAACTTATACTTTCTTATATAGAAAAAAGGGACCGGCTATGCCGGCCCCTCTTCTACTGCAATTCAGCCACAAAGGCCTTGATGTTGGCAACGGATTTCTCCAAGGCCGCTCTTTCTCCATCGGTCATCGGAAGATTGAGTACAGGTCCTGCCCCATTTCTGCCTACTAGTGTAGGCAAGCTGACTGCTACTCCATATTCACTGTTATAGGTGCATACAGGTAATATCTGATTGCTGTCCTTCACAATTGCCTCAAGAACGGCACACGCCGACGCAGCAGGGGCGAATACTGTACCGCCTTTAAGCGCTATAACCTGGCCTGATGCCATACGTACCTCATCACAGACACGTTCTACCGCCGCAGTTTCATATCCCGGCAGCTCAGTTAAGGGAATTCCCTTGATCGTAATCTGGGAAACAAGAGGAACCATCGTCTCACCATGCTCGCCTACAACATACGCATCAATATCTCTTGCGTCTATACCAAATTGCTCGGCCAAATAGGAGCGGTAACGGGCTGTGTCCAAAACGGTTCCCATACCAATAACGCGATTAGCTGGAAGGCCCGAAACCTGATAGGCTAATTGCGTCATAACATCCAACGGGTTTGTAACCATAAACAGAATGCAGTTTGGGCTATATGAAACAGCTTCTTTAACTAAACTGGCAATGAGTCCGGCATTCCGGGATAACAACAATACCCTCGGTTCATCCGCTTTGCGGGGAATACCAGCAGTAATAACAATAATATCCGAACCAGCAGTATCTTTTATATCACCATATTTGACTTGCGCCTGTGGAGCAAAGGCCTGTCCCTGAAGAATATCCAAAGCCTCCCCACGAGCTTTATCACTAAAAGCATCGGTTAACACAATTTCCTGTGCCAAGCCTTTTAAGCTAGCTGTATAAGCTACAGCAGCACCAACCTTACCGCTGCCGATAAATGAAATTTTCATTATACATACCCCCTATTTCTGCTGTTGCATACGTCTGATAAGTGCATAGCGGCGGCAAATATCCTCATATTGTTTTTCTTCCATATTATTTACTAAAATATTCACCATCATATCATGCTTGATATATTCCTTAGCCACAAGTACCAAGGCAGGCGTACTTGTCCATACACCTGTTGATCTTCCTTTAGCTTCTGCCAACTCACCGACAACCACCTGATCGTTGTCAATAATAACTGTACACAGTTTTGCTCCGGCCCGCCTGTGAATATTTCCACTGCAAGCTTCCAGGTTGATTACTTCACTGGCAACTGCCGTGCTTTCACCAAAAATGGCAACTACTACGTAAACATCGCGTTCCATTGCTGCCTTCAGACTGTCCTGCAAGTATTCAATCTGTTCAGGCCAGAGTGACGCAAAGACCTCTGTTGTTGCCTGCCCGATCATTTCTATTATTTTTTCGTTAATCCCATCCGTTCCCTGCAAATTCCAGGTAAGTTCAAAAGCGTCTGTGGGTGGTATTACTGCAAGATCCGTTAGTACAGCTTGAATATTTTTTTCAGTTTCCTGCTGCAGCCGGCTGAATAAAATCTCAGGCTGAACCGGATAATACTGAATAGGGTCACTCTGACTGTCTAAAACAGCACCACGGTTTTTTAATTTTGTTAAAGTTTCATAAATTTTGGACGGTGGAATCTGGGCTAATTTACTGATCTCATACCCATTAGCCGGATGTTTGCGCAAGAGCGCATAATATGCTTTTGCTTCATAGGCACTAAAGCCCAAAGCTTCCAGTTTTTTCAGTACGTTAATCATTTCACCTTCCCTCTTCTCTATATACTACTATAGTAGTTAATAGGGATCAATATACACCGATACTAGGTACATATCTCCAAAAAAATTTATTTTACTCTCTGCCTTTAGGCGTATAATGGCGCATAAGGATGCATAACCTATCTCCTGGCAATTAACTGTTTAAGGGATGTATCTATACCCTGCTTAGAACGCTTGTAAATACTTTATATCTATGATATTATAACTATGGTCACACGACACATTGCCTGAGATGCACGTTAACTTGAATATGTCCAACCTACTTTTATAAATAGGGAATTCGATGATATGCGGCTGCCGGGCCACCTTGAGTGGATGGCAAAATCATGTCTAGGATACCCACCTGCGGATAGCGGGTTTGGACATATGGAGGAGACGACATTACGGGCTTTATTTATTGTATAGCAAAAGGGACTTACCGAAGGTAAGTCCCTTTTTATTATAGCTTCGTATCAATCTGTAATTTGGAAAATACGCTGTGCCCCTTCTGACAGCTTGCTGGCCATTGCTGCTAAGGTTTGACTGGCTTTGGCCATCTCTTGAATAGCACTTGTCTGTCCGCCCACATTTTGATCAATATTTCCGATCTTCTCAGATAGGTCAGACATGGTTTTGTGGATTATGTTCAGTGACTGGGCAATTTCCTTAACCGAATTCGCACTGGAAACAGCTAGTTTTCTCACTTCTTCAGCAACTACCGCAAAGCCTCTGCCCGCTTCTCCCACACGGGCAGCTTCTATCGCTGCGTTGAGTCCGAGTAAGTTTGTCTGGCTGGCAACCGTACGGATAAAGGCAACTACTTCATCCGTCTGTTTTGTTGTATGCAGTAACTCCCGCCCTAAACTATCCAGTTCTTTACTGGTGGACTCCAAGTTAGTAGCCCGGGCAGCAAGCTCCTGCATGCCGGCAGTTAGCTCTTGTGAGGCCGCCGCCAGTTCAGTAGCCACTTCATTAATATCCTCAAAAGCAGTGACACTTTGCGTAGTAGTAACGCATCCCACCACGCGGTCTCCATCCTTAAAAGGTAAGGCACAGGCAAGATACGCAATGCCATAAGGCGACTTATCTTTGGACATTACTCGTACTACTTGCTTGCCCGTATCCAGCGCTTGTTTCGTGCTCCCTGACAGAACAGGTTCACCAATTTTTGTTTTTAGATCTAAGTCGGAAGCAGGTATGTACAAGACATATTTACCGTCTTTGACAATAGTGACCCCTACATCAGCGGCAATAATATCATTGAGATACGGAGCTACATTACAAAACATGTCAATTAATTCGGAACCGCTAAATTCGCGCATACTTTCACCCATTTCCCTAAAAATAGTAAGATAACTTACCCACATTCTAATCCACTCAACTAGGTACGTCAACAAAATTTGTCAAAATTCGCAGAATATTTTTACGTTAACTTTTTTCCCTGAGCAAAACATGCTCCATAGTAAGTGCTGCTGCTACACCTACAACAAATCCATTCATCAGCAGCGGCCTCACCATAGCTGGTATCGCTTCAGCCACATGGCTAGGCAAAAAGGCGACTACCGTTCCGAGCATGACCGGCACACCGATAATCAGCCCGGTATTAAAGCGAAAGGAAGCCATATCGGGAGCCAAAATTCCAAGGCCTCCAGCTACTTGGGAACACAACATATAGAATAACAGTGTACCGACAACAACGGAAGGTATAAATGAAAACGCCTGTATAACAAACGGCAAAAAACCTAAAGCAGCTAGTGCTGCTGCTGCAGGTATGAGTGGGTAACGCGAAGCGCAGCCTGAAGCTATAATCACACCGGTACTAAGCGAATAACTAACAGGCCCCACTACCCCGATTAGTCCGGCAAATAAATTACCTAAGCCCGTTACCAATACACCTCTTGTCGTGCGCTGGAGCCCATCTGCCTGTGAAACTAAGCTAACGGTTGTTTGAATAGAGCCCAATTCATTGATTAACAATGCTAAGAAACAAAAGACAAAGGACAGCATAACCACCGGATCAAATGTAAAGGCTTTAGGGAATAAGCGCCACGCTTCTGCGGTGGTAACCGTAATAGGTGTTTGCAAAGCGGGTGTAAAAAAACAGAAATGATAAATGAAACTACCGAAAAATAAGGCCCAGATAATGATGGTGGAACGCAAAGTCTCTGGCAAATAGCGTTGTCCTGTAAGCATACTTGCGAACAACAATCCGGCAAAAACCAGCTGAGCGAAAAGCTGATCCTTTCCCGTCGTTACTAAATTCACCACTGTCGGTAATAACGTAAAAGCAATCAGCAACAAAACTACGCCAATAATTCTTGGAGTAAACAGCCTGCCTACGCGGGCAAGCAAGCCGGTTACAGCCAACAATACCAGCAGCAGCCCGCCAACGGCAATGGAATTATAGACTGCAGTTTCTTCCACTGCATGAGCATTAGCAACAATGCCAATCAGTAGTACTGAGGCCGGTCCTGTAATAATCGGCAGCCGGTGCCCCCAAATAAGTTGAACAAACATCGATACACCGGTAATGAAAAATATCTTCTGTAAATAAATAAGCTGTAACTCCGGCGATTGAGGGTAATGAAAAGCGGCCCCTACTTTTCCTAAAATGATTACCATCGGAATAGTTGCTAAAAACCACTGTAGTCCAAATAAAATAAGCTGCCTGATAGGCATGCCTTCATTAATTTGATAGCGAAACTGTATCATAGCTTACCCCTCTGTATGTTTTTTTGCGCTTTTTGCTATTGCTGAAAGAAAGGCTGAGCGCAGGGGCTTAACGGCTAACAGCGCTTGCATAGGAGCGGAGTTTTCGATCACTGAAGCAATTCGTCCCCAAGTGCGGTGGTTGAAACGCGATGGATCATCAAATAAAAAGTGACTCAACTTTCCTCTCTCAATAGCCATTGCTACAAACTTATCAAAAGTTGTTTCTGGAACAAGCACGCGTTGTTCGCGTTTCACCATATGTATAGCACCAAACCTACAGGCCGAGTAGCAAACGCCGCACCCTAAACAGACCTCATGCTCACATCTCACCGGTCTCCCTGCTGTAAATGCACCAACGGGACATGCTCTTACACACGCTCCACAGCCAACGCAGGCAGAATTGTTCACTGTGGCTAACCAATTTGAAGTTACTACTGCATTACGGATATCGAATCGTTTCATTGCCTGGATCATCCCACAGCAGCAGCCACAGCAATTACAAATAAAGCCGACGCTTTTTTGTACATTATCCGCAATTTGAGCTAATCCGGCCTGTTTGCACTCTCGTAAAATATCCATTGCCTCCCGGCTGGTTATTGCTTCAGCCATCCCTCTTTTAATCAACAGCTCTGCACCGCCATTTAAAGTAAGACAGGTTCGTTGAGGAGCCGTGCAGCTTTTACCAAGATGCTCAGCCTTATGCCTGCAGGCACATAGAGACACCCCAATTGTCGAGGCTGATTCAATGATTGCTGAAGCCCTTTCCCAGTCGAGCACTTCTGCGTGATCTTCAGTCGTAAGAGCCTCTTCCCGCACCAGTGAGCGCCCCAGCTGGGTATTTGCAGTGAAAACGCTGCGGGCAAAGCGGTCATCCTGAAACATATATTCCTCAAACAGTTGAGCTAATTCCCGCATAGGAAGGTCATCGCGAGTTCGCATGAAAACAAATTCAAAAAATCCAATTACGACCGGGGCAAGTACAATGTAACATTCACCATTATGCTCCAGATCAAAGACCAGTCCCCGTTCTGCCATTTCAGTAATACGTGCATATAGTTCTTCTGCCGGTATACCGAGCTTATGGGCGAGATCAGCAAGCCGCGTTGGCCTTAAGGGAATTTGCCTGGCAATGTGTGCCTCCTGGCGGCTAAAAAGCATTTTTAGGATAGAAATAAAAACCGGTGATGCCGGCGCACCTGTCAAATTATAATCCAAACGTTGCTGCAATAACCGGTATTCCCGTTCACTGTTGACGATATGTCCCATTTTTCCTCCTTCTGAAAACAAGTAAAAACTATCGGAAACTATTGCCTTTTCTATTCTCTTATCATACTCGGATATCCATAGGAAATACAAGGGAATACTATGGACAAGGCCTGTTTTTCACGATACAATGGCGATCAGTGATGTCTATAAACGTTCTTGCGTTGAATAAAAACACACCCTAAAGAAAAGAGGTGCTTCATGCTCGTCCATCAGCTGCTCTACCAGGGTACAGCCGAATCAATAGCCTTTCATGGCAATGAGAATATTACCTATAAGCAATTACAAAATGAAGTAATACAATACCGTAATTTTTTCCACCATGCCGGCATTCAATCAGGTGATAAAATTGGCTTATTCTCCCGTAATTCGGTAGAGTTTGTCTATAGTTATATGGCTGTTGTAAGCCTTGGAGCAATTGTCGTTCCACTCAACTTTCAACTAACCATCAGAGAGATTGCTTTTATTGTTCAGGATGCCAATATGAAGCATCTGATTACAACCGCAAAGATGGAGCTGGAGGTAAGCCAGCTTATAATTGAAGATATTAAAACAACTTTATATTCCAGCAAATGCCAACAGGCACCTGCCTTACCTGATAACTATTCCCCAAACTCCCCCTGCGTCATCATTTACACTTCCGGTACAACGGGTACTCCCAAAGGAGCAGTCCTGACCCATCACAACCTTGTTAGCAATGCCGAAGCATTTCGCAGCATCCTGCCACTTCTGCCAAGTGACAACGTACTGTGCGTTTTGCCGATGTACCATGCTTTCGCTTGGACGTGTGCCGTACTCAATGCTTTATTGTGTGGTGCATCAATCACTATATTGGACGGGTTCTCCCCTAAGGAAACGATTTCAGCTATTAAAGACTATCATGTTACCGTCATTTATGGCGTACCACCTATTTATAATGTTCTATCCCGCATGGGTGAACTCGAAGACATGTCAGGCATGAAATATCTCGTATCAGGCGGCGCGTCACTTCCCGAAAAAGTGGCCAGACAATTTTTTGAAAAGTATGGAATTGCTATTTTAGAGGGATATGGGTTATCGGAAGCTTCCCCTGTTGTAGCTGTTAATCCTCCGCTAAAACCGAAATACTGCTCAATTGGCAAAGCACTGCCGGGCATAGAGGTCCGTATCCTCGACGCCAGGGGCAGCGATCTGCCGCCTGGCTCGGTAGGAGAGTTGGCGGTCAGTGGACCAAATGTCATGGCAGGCTACTTCAATCTGCCTGAGGAGTCCTCCCGAGCTCTCAAAAATGGCTGGCTTCATACCGGTGACCTCGCTTATATGGACACAGAAGGCTATATTTATATTGTTGACCGTTTAAAAGATATGATTATTGCCAATGGCGAAAATATTTATCCCCGGGAGATCGAAGAACTTTTATACGCTTATCCTGGAATTATCGATGCCGCCGTCATTGGTGTCCCCGATAAACTGCGCGGACAGGCTGTACAAGCCTACCTAGTGCTCGAAGCAGGCCATATACTGGATAAAAAATCCATTCGTGAATACCTGCAAAACAACTTGGCTGCTTATAAAATTCCCCGCGACTTTCTCCAGGTAGATGCTCTGCCGAAAAATCAGACCGGGAAAATACTAAAACGCGTTCTTCGTAATGATAGTAAGTGATTAGCTATGAAAAGAGCACGGCAGAAAAAATCTGCTGTGCTCTTTCTTTATCCGTGGGCAAGCGGAATCTTATCTTCACAAGGAACGCCGGTTTGACACTTCCCACAGCCGTATTTGGGCCGATAACGGGCTAAAACCCGGTCAAGATAAGCAGAACATATTGCATTATCCTTTCCCTCTTCAGTAATTGCCAGCGGTGGGCACCGCAAAATACAGGCACCACAATTAGAACAATACTCATCCTGTTTAGTATAGTTCCTATTAGTTGGCGTCAATGCAAAATTAACGATAACACTCCCCAGCCGCCCTGCTGATCCGCACCTTGTAATCAACGAACGGCTCAGGCTAAATGTACCTAACCCTGCAATATATGCAATATGCCGCTCTGACCAGGAGCTTCGGCGATTAATAACAGTAAAGCGGCTGTCTCTTGCCGGTGACATCGCCTTATAACCTGCAGCAGCAAAGTAGTTTACCAGTTCATCTCTGAGTGCATTATTGAATTCTTCTCCTTGTATACGGCCTATCATCCACTCGTCGGAAGCTATCCCCTGCCTCCGGTTGGCTTCACGAATCTTTTTGCTAAATGGCAAAAAATAAGAAATTACCCCTTGGGCGTCAGGAAGCCACTCGGCAGGAGAACAATGCTGTGGTCCGACTGCCGTTTCTTCTTTAAGACAGGAAAACAGCGCATCCTTAGCTGCTGCAACACCTAAAAGAGGATAATCGTAAATCGGTACTTCTCCCCAACCGGCAACGCGATTTAGCGGATTTACATCCAAAAAATTATTGACCACTTGCTGAATATCACACAACTTCACTGCTATCACCTCTGTTTTTGCATGTATTCCCTTTTCTATTATAAATCCCTGCTTTTTAGCGCTGTACAGCATTTTATCGCAGCGGCCTATGAATTGCTAAAAATATTGCAAAAATTCCTATAAAACTTCTATGACGCCCTTGTATAAATTTCGGTTATCCTAAAATTATTAGTTTAATTAAGCTGGGGGAGGATTATCATGAAACACTTTATGGATGAAAACTTCTTATTAACCAACAGTACTGCAGAAAAGCTGTATCATAGCTTTGCTAAAGACATGCCTATCTTTGATTTTCATTGTCATTTAAATCCCCGGGAAATTGCCGAGAATAAACGCTATGAAAATATCACAGAAGTCTGGCTTGGCGGCGATCACTATAAATGGCGAGCTATGCGGGCCAATGGTGTTTCCGAGCACTTTATTACCGGCACTGCTTCTGCTAAAGAAAAGTTTATGAAATGGGCGGAAACAATGCCTCAGTGCATTGGAAACCCGCTCTATCACTGGACTCACCAGGAACTAAAAACCTATTTTGGCATTGATAAATTACTTTCACCGGAGACAGCTGAAGAAATCTGGGAAACAACAAACGCTTTATTACAAGAAGATGCCTTTACAGCGCAGGGACTCATCAAGCGCTCTAATGTTAAGGTACTATGCACAACCGATGATCCTATCGACTCACTGGAATACCATATTGCATTAGCAAAGGATGCCAGCTTTCCGGTAAAAGTATTGCCTGCTTTCCGGCCTGATAAGAGTTTTAATATTGAGAAAGCAGGGTTTGCTGAATGGATTAAGAAATTAGAGGTCGTGACCAATCAAAAAATTTCTTGCCTTTCTGAGCTTTTACATGCGCTGCAGCTGAGAATTGATTTTTTCCATGCAGCTGGCTGCAGAATTTCTGACCACGCTCTAGACCCTATCGTATTTGAAGCGGCAACAGAACAGGAAGTAGACTCTATCTTAAGAAAATCCCTTCAGGGAGTTGCGCTTACCGATTCTGAAATTAGAAAATACAAGACCTGTATTATGGTTTTCCTGGGAAAACAGTATGCTCGCTTAAGCTGGGTAATGCAATTGCACATTGGAACGATTCGCAACAATAGCAGTAGAATGATGCGCACCCTTGGTCCTGATACTGGTTTTGACGCTGCTGCTGATTATATTTTCGCTGAGTCACTTTCCAAATTCTTAGACACTCTAGATAATTCCGATGAATTGCCTAAGACCATTCTGTACTGCCTAAATCCTCGTGATTATGAGGTACTTGCCACAATTGGCGGCTGCTTCCAGGATGGAACTGTTCCAGGTAAAATACAACTTGGCTCGGGCTGGTGGTATAACGATCAAAAGGACGGCATGACCAGACAAATGATTGTACTGGCAAACATCGGCCTGTTAAGCAGATTTGTGGGCATGCTCACTGATTCAAGAAGCTTTTTGTCTTATACGCGGCACGATTACTTCCGGAGAATTCTATGTAACCTGATTGGCGAATGGGTCGAGGCAGGAGAAGCACCCAATGACCTGAAACTGCTGGGATCTATGGTGCAAAACATATGCTTTATTAACGCTCAAAACTACTTCGGCATTGATTTTTAATTACAAAAGAGGCCTGAACATATAAGTTGTTCAAGCCTCTTTTTGCATTTTATTTCTTAACTTTAGCTACCGTTTCATTAACAATTGATAAATCTTCCTTACGATCCATTATAGCTGCCGGTCCTTCTTCGCCTGTGCGGATACGGACAGCGTTATCAATAGTAGTGACAAAGATCTTACCATCACCGATACCACCAGTCCAGCAAGCTTTCTTCGCTGCCTCAACGACTGATTCAACAGGTACCTCGCAAACAACAATTTCAACTTTCACTTTAGGAAGCAGATTGATAGATACTTCTGTCCCCCGGTATATCTCTTTATGTCCGCGGGACAAGCCGCACCCATAAACCTGGCTGACCGTCATACCAGTAATGCGGATGGCGTTCATTGCTTCTTTAAGTGCCTCTAATCGCTCAGGACGAGTAATGATTTCAATTTTAGTAATTTTGTCCACCATTATTCCCCTCACTTTCTTTTCTGGATTCTTTCGTTTTAAACTGTTTAAATCCTCTTTACTGCGACTTTAATTATGCTTAATTGCAGGAACGGGATTAACTTGAGTGGTGTGGACAGCACTACCGCCAAAACTGGCAGGCGCACCGGAAATAATATCCTGATAAGCATAGCCCCGCTCACCGTGCTCAGTCACATCTAGACCTTCAAGCTGTTGCGTATCGTCTGCTTTTAATTGCATAAAGGAACCTATTACTTTCAAAATGACATACGTCATAACAATGGCGAACGCCCAACTAGCGGCTACACCGACAAATTGATTCCACAATTGTTCAGGATTGCCGAAAAACAAACCGTCAGCAGCGGCAGGATTAACTGCCTTAGAGGCAAACAAGCCAGTAGCCAGCGCACCCCATGTTCCACCAATACCATGGACACCAAAAGCATCAAGAGAATCATCATAGCCTAATTTATTTTTCATAACTGAAACGGCAAAGAAGCAAATTACACCACCCAGAAGTCCAATGATAACTGCCGGCAAAGCAGATACATATCCGGCAGCAGGAGTAATCGCGACCAAGCCAGCAACGCAACCGCTCACAGCACCAAAAATAGTCGGTTTTCCATGAGTCAGCCACTCAACAAATACCCACGATACCGTAGCCGCACCAGCAGCTACATGAGTTACCAAGAATGCATTGGCAGCCAATCCGTTAGCGCCAAGTGCACTGCCTGCGTTAAAACCGAACCAGCCAAACCATAGAAGCGATGCTCCAAGTACAGTCATTGGCAAATGATGAGGAAGCATAACCTCCGAACCGTAACCACGGCGTTTTCCAAGAACCAGGCAAACAACAAGACCGGATACACCGGACAGAATATGAACAACTGTACCACCGGCGAAATCAAGCACGCCATATTTACCTAGCCAGCCGCCAACACCCCAGACCCAGTGAGCTACCGGATCATATACGAACGTTGCCCACGCCAGCGCAAAAACAACAAATGCAGGAAACTTCATACGCTCAGCAAAAGAACCGGTAATAAGTCCTACAGTAAGAACAGCAAACATTCCCTGAAAAGCAACAAAAGCGCCATGAGGAATTGTAGTGCCATAATCAGCACTGGGCTCCAGACCAACTCCGCTCAAGCCAAGAAAATCCAATCCACCGATCAAATGATTGATATCCGGTCCAAAGGCTATCGTGTAACCAAATAGAACCCATTGTACTGTTATAAGACCAAGTAGGAAAAAGCTTTGCATAATGGTGCTCAGTGCATTTTTTGTGCGAACCATTCCACCATAAAATAAAGCTAAGCCAGGGGTCATAAGCATAACAAGTGCAGCGGAAACAAGAACAAAGGCTGTGTCTCCAGTATCAATTTTTGCTACCGATTCAGCAACTGCTGCCGCTGCCGGAGCTTCTTCAGCAAAAGTAGCTGAAGCAAATAACAATGAAATTAGCAAACAGATACCCATGATAACCGAAAGTCTTTTCATTTCATTTCCTCCTAATGTTAGATTTGCTATGGCTGCTTATGCTCTAAAATAACAAAAGACGCCCTTGGTTTATTAACCAGAGGACGTCATTGTCACTCAAGAACACAAAAAGCCTTCGTCAAAATAGACGAAGGCTCCATTGCCCTAAACAATTTGTTTATGAACATAGTATATAGTACCGTAGTTAAGCTGTCAATATCCTTTTTTACCTTATAGATTATCTTAATAAATGGCACTATGACAAAGAGATCGTTATTTAATCCCCTCACAATGGACATATGTCGCTCCATTTAGGCGAACTCTAATTTAGGTTGCTTTGGGCTGGAGATAGTTATTGATAAAAACCTGCCGGTAATCATGGTAGCCATTACTTAACTTTGTAACTCCACATTCGTGAGTACACCATGGATGGCTTTGCTTAGGAATAACAACCTTATAGCCAGATTTGATAAACTCCATACTTTGTGATGAATCATAAAAATGCCAACCGTTAAAAAGGTCCTCCCGCCATGGCAAATCGTATTGAGTAATCATAATCAAGCCATCAATACATTGAACTTCTTGATAATCTCCTTCCGCTTCTTTAAAGGCAACAAGTCCCATTACACCCGTATGGCTGTCGTATACTTTGCCGTAGTTGCAATTCGACTCCCACCAAATTCCATTAGCAGGAATTTGGGCACTGCCAGCAACTCCTATCATGCCAATCTCGGAATTTTGAAATATATCCAAAACATCTTGCATAAACCGCTTATGAAGGATATATACATCCTGATGCAAATATACCTTATATTTAGCATTTGACTTTCCGATGGCCTGATTATAAGCACTGGTCATTGATACACTATCCTCTATTGATAATATTTCCACCTCATATCCTTCGGGGATTTCAAGGTTTTTAATCTGAGAAAGACATATCTGATAAAATCTGGCGTCATTTTCACAGGTAATAAAGCAAAATTTATTTGTATTCAAAAGTCGTTCCGGAAGAATAATCGGTAAAACAGGGGCTGGTTTAAACGCTTTTACTACATATTGATATGCCCGACATAAGTCAATTAACCGATTATTTCCTGAAACATTGGCCAACGCAGAAATAAATTGTTGATCACTGGCTGTTTCAAAAATATAATTGGGCCGACAGCTATTTATCTTATAACCGGTATCTTGAAACAGCTTCTCTATTTCGTGTAAAGTGAAAAATCTCAGATGGGTTTTATCTAAAATTCCAGCATCTTCATAGCTCCAATAACCTTGTAGCAAATTACGCAATACGCTAAAGTGCAAGATATTGGGAATACTTGCTAAAACTTGACCACCTGGTTTTAAATAGGCTTTAATATTTTCTAATGCACGCCATGGATTTTCCAGATGCTCTAGAACATCTGCCAAAATAATATAGTCAAAATATTCTTCCTGATAAGGTAATACCGTCTTTTCAATATCTGCTGCTATTACATTGGCAAACAACTTTGCACTTAAAGCTGCTTGGTCATTAAGTTCAATGCCAAATAAATTTGCCTTTGGATAAATGCTTTTAATTTTCAGCAAAGTAGCTCCGCAAGCGCAACCTATCTCCAAAACATTAATCGACTGCTCTTTTGGATTCTCAATCAGATTAATAATATCCTGTCTAATCGAGGTTGAGTAGATTGGATTAAATCCCCATTTGGTGCTAAACTTTTCTAGTAATTCTCGATGGTCAAAATTAAAGCCTGTAAAATGGGCATCGCCAATATGATGTACAAACGTATTTCTGCAAAGAATAAGTTTAAAACCGCTCTGCCTAATCCGGAAAGAATAATCATCATCTGCGAGGTACCCTGGAGAAAATGCCTCGTCTAATAGCCCAATGTCATCGACGACGTTCTTCTTAATTAACATGCAGTACCCAACAAGCTTTATTCTTTCTTCCCAAACTTTAAGATTAGAATAGTTATGTTTTTCAGCATAGACGTGCATTTCATCCATACTTTGATAACTGACAGGAATAGCCTGAGCATAAGCACAATTGTTTGTGACTGGTCCCACAGCACCTATCTCTTCGTTGCTGTATAAACAAGTAATTAGATTGTCCAGCCAGCCATGTGAAACGATAACATCATTATCCAGTAGGAGAATGTTGTCCCCTGAAGCCATTTCTATTCCTTTATTATATCCTTTGAGATACCCCATCCCCTGTTCATGGAATATAATTATTAAATCTGACTGACTCTTGAGCCATTCCATCGTGCCATCAGCCGAATTATCATCGATAATAATAAGTTCATATTTTTCAACATCGGTATACGTGCGAATGCTTTCGATACACTGCCTTAAATAATTCAGCTTATTATAGGTCCATATAATAATGCTTGTTTTCATATCTTCCTCTCTTTTCTATTTTATTCTCTCTGCATCATATTCATATACACACGAAAAGTATCACTGCTCATATGCTAGAAAGTATTAAGAGATGTTCCAAATGTGCTGTTCGCCTTGTAGGTCCAACCGAAGTACATTGACAGCCATTTAAAAGTCGTATACGATAAATGTAAACTATTTTGAGTGGTAATTTTTCTCAGAAACTATTCGAGGAGGGAAATTATGTTTGCGTTAAATTTTCAATCACCACATCATGAAGAATTATTGCTAAGCCGGGCTAAAAACTGTACGATTCGCCTAGGCGATGTCCAAGACACATATCCGGAGAATTCAGTTGTCTGGATTACTTTCGGGAAAAAATTCGGCCCAAGAAAAAAACTATACCCGGCCATAATTGACAGAGTGCTGATCAAACAATATTTCCAATTAACCTCAGAAGACCTTGCTCATCAAAATCCGGAAATTAAATCAGTAGAAGAATTAATTTCTTTTTTTGAAAAACTTTACGGACGGAAAATTACACTCAATGACTATGTAAGTGTAATTTATTTCTCAGAGATAATAGACAATTAAATATAATATCCAATCAACCTGCAGCTGGTTTTAGCTGCAGGTTTTTTATTTTATAAAAATTGTTTTTTTGTATACAAGCAAACTTACATAAAGTATCGCATAATCGTAATAAAAAATAGTTCCCCCCTAAGCGGCTGTAACATATTATATACAAATCACCTTACCCCTCAGGTTTTTATTATAAGAAAGGGAGGACACGTATGAAACACATAGATGACTTCAGTCAATCGGTACTAGGAAATGAGGCAGCTACAGAAAGACGATATTATTATCAAAAGTTCGGCAATGGTTTTCCTCATCATAATTGCGGATGTGGATGCGGCTGCCATAATCACCATCAACAGCAGCCCTGCTGCAATATCATCTGCTCAACAATTGGGCCAACCGGAGCTATAGGGCCTACTGGTATTACTGGCACAACGGGCGCTACAGGTAATACCGGTGCTACTGGCGCTACTGGCGCAGGCGGTACAGGTGCGACTGGTGCGACTGGTATTACTGGTACAACCGGTGCTACTGGGGCTACCGGTGCTACTGGCGCTACTGGCGCTACCGGGGCTACCGGGGCTACTGGCGCGACTGGCGCGACTGGGGCTACTGGCGCATTAGCGCCTGGAGATTTTCTGTTTAATGTAATTGGACCTGTTGGTAGTGCTACAGTTGGTCAAGGTGAAAATCTCATATTCCAAACTTCAACTTTGGATATTGTGGTTACGCCTGGTTCTGCCATCGTTACGATTGATACTGCTACGGGCTCTACCGGAGTGACTGGTGCAACCGGCGGAACTGGTGCCACTGGGGCTACCGGCGCTACTGGCGCTACCGGTGCTACCGGTGCTACCGGCGCTACCGGCGCTACTGGCGCTACTGGCGCTACCGGCGCTACCGGCGCTACCGGCGCTACCGGCGCTACCGGCGCTACTGGGGCTACCGGCGCTACCGGCGAAACTGGTGCCACCGGTGATACTGGCGCGACTGGCGCTGCTGGCGTTACTGGTGCTACTGGCGCTACTGGCGCTACTGGGGCTACCGGCGCTACTGGAGCTACTGGAGCTACTGGCGCAACTGGTGCTACTGGCGATATTGGGGCTACCGGTGCTACTGGCGCTACTGGGGCTACTGGGGCTACCGGCGCTACTGGGGCTACTGGGGCTACCGGCGCTACTGGTGCTACTGGGGCTACCGGCGCAACTGGTGCTACTGGGGCTACCGGCGCAACTGGAGCCACTGGTGCTACTGGGGCTACCGGCGCAACTGGGGCCACTGGGGCTACTGGGGCTACTGGGGCTACTGGGGCTACTGGGGCTACCGGCGCTACTGGGGCTACTGGCGATATTGGGGCTACCGGTGCTACTGGCGCGACTGGGGCTACCGGTGCTACTGGGGCTACTGGCGCGACTGGGGCTACCGGCGCTACTGGAGCTACCGGCGCTACAGGCGATATTGGGGCTACCGGTGCTACTGGCGCTACTGGGGCTACTGGCGTTACTGGGGCTACTGGCACTACTGGTGATACTGGCGCGACTGGGGCAGGTGCCATTATTCCGTTTGCATCCGGTACTCCCACTGTATTGACAACTGTTTTAGGAGGTCTGCTAAATACCAATAGCCTTCTTGGCTTTGGAACTAACGCAGATGGTGTCACTATTACTGGTGGCGTAATTGATCTTACTGGCGGCCCCGGTATACTCCTTAACGAAGCCTTCTCTGTCCCCCGGGCAGGCACTATTACGTCAATAGCAGCCTATTTCACAACAACCGCTGCTTTGACTCTCGTTGGTTCAACAGTGACAATTACTGCCCAGCTATTCAGCTCACCTACACCTAACAACACGTTTACGGCAGTGCCTGGTGCTCTTGTAACCTTGGCGCCTGCTTTAACCG
>NZ_DALZUO010000010.1:0-139229 GCF_032013335.1 Anaerospora sp.
GTGGCAGCTTCAGCCCATGATTTGAGACGGTTTAAAACAGCACGGTCAAATAGCTTAACGGCAAGAAGAGCAATAGCGAAAATACACAAAGCAGTCAGATAGCTGTAGACACTGTTTTGAAAAATAATTTTATCCAGTATTGTTTGCAGCATTATCGGGCTCCTCTCATTGTTTAATTACCTTACTAATTCGACAAAATGCGGTCCATAACCTGCTCGCAGCGAGTATAGTCAAACTGGTGATTAAATCTTTAACATAATTTATAAAATTTTTAAGAATGCTTTATTGGCCGTTTATATTCAATGATTATAATAACCTCAAACAGTTTAGGAGGTTATCAATCATGAACAAAATTAAAGTATTGTACGATGTGGTAAAAGCAATCAGAAACCAAGAGGAAATCAGCGGACTTATTACCGCTGACATTCAAAAAGACGAAATTAGTATTTTCACTATGAAAAATCAGTTTGAGAAAAATTTCTTGACTGGGCAGACTAAAGCCAAAATTAATACTCAAGTTGATTATGAAGGAAAAACGGTAAGGCATGATAGTGATACTGAATTCTCTATGCCTTCCGGCAGAGGCCTTCATCATGGGCATCATGGGATGGCTCACCGGCATCATTTTGGTGCCATGGCCGCTATGCAGCATCATGACGGCAGATGCGGTCATATGGGGGGGCGTTTTGCCAAGCTGGCGTTTGTTTTAGGGTTGCTAAACGCTCTAGAGATTAAAGAAACAGAAGATAACACGCTTGTTATTACTCTTAACTCAGCAGACTTGCCGGACGATGCAAAAGACCTGATGCGCGAAAGAATGAGTCATGGTAGTACTCACCACTCCCGGCATGGGTTTATGAAAGAATTCAGCAATTTAAAACAGTTGGATTTTACTGTTACGGTTTGGCTTGATGCTAATTGTAATGTAAAAAAGGCTGCTGGTATTTTCGCCGGTATCCAGCAAGACGAGCAATTGAAGGATCATGCGATTAAGGCTAATGGGGAAGTAGTTTTCCAGGATAAGGAGAATAAGTAAGCAATGCTGCTTAAGCGCTATGTAGTTCTTGCTGAACGCTGCACTGCCTGTCAGAGGTGCCTAGCTGTTTGCCCGGTAGGCGCGATAGAACTATCTGAAGCAGGTATACCCGAAATACAAATTGCCAAGTGCCGGCGCTGCGGAGCCTGCAAAAAAATCTGCAGTCAGCAGGCAATCATCAACCGTGTCAAACTCCGGTTTTGATTAGACTAAAAAAGGGCGCAAAAGAAAATTTTGCGCTCTTTTACGTATACACTATAATAGTGGTAGATGTAAAGCTTAGGGGAAATAGGTGATAATGCATGATCAGACATCCGAAGCGTCATGAAAAAAGTTGTCAAACCGATAGAGAAAGGCTGCATAGACTTCATAGCAGATGGCGCCACCGCCATGAAATGCATCATGGCCGTTTTCTACACCACTATAGATATTTTCGCTTCTTTCGCCCGGCCGGTATACTATTCACTTTGTTAATCCTCTATCTGTTGTTTAGCTGGGTTGGAATAAAAGAAACAGGTATTATTGTAGTAGCATTATTAGTTGTAAAAGAAATAGCGCACTTTATTTTTCTATTTCGCTTGGAAAAGCGGATATTTAAGCCGATGGAACAGCTTAAGCAAGGGTTAGATGAAGTTGCCAAAGGCAATTACAATATAAAAGTGGAGTATAGCCGGCCTAATGATCTGGAATTATTAATTGATGCCTTCAATGAAATGACGAAAGAACTGTACGAAGCCGAAAAACTGCAAGCTGCCTATGAAGATAACCGCAAGGCTCTGATCGCTAATATCTCTCATGATCTCAAAACTCCGATAACCGCTATTAAAGGCTATATTGAGGCGCTGCTGGAGGGGAATGTTGCTGGTGAGAGTAAGGAAAAATACTTAAAAACGATCTGGACCAATGCAACTTATGTAAATAATTTAATTGATGACCTCTTTTTATTTACAAAATTAGATATGCAAAAATTGGTCCTTCAATATGAAAGCCTGCCAATCAGGAAATTTATGCGCGACCTCATGGAAGAGTATCAATTCAATTTTGCCGAACAAAATATTCAGTTCTGCTATGAAGATATGCTGGAAGAGGAGTGGCAGGTTAATTTAGATGGTAAAAGACTGCAGCAGGCGTTTACCAACATTATGACAAATGCTGTTCATCATGGACCTGCTGCAGGACTGGAGCTTAAGGTAATGCTTTATCAGCAAGGGCAATTTGTCGGTATCGACATTCAGGATAATGGGCCGGGCATCCCGGAGGATAAACTTCTCTTTATATTTGACCGTTTTTATCGCATTGACACAGAAAGGCCTAAAGAATTGGCCGGTACAGGTTTGGGATTGGCCATTGCTAAGGAACTGGTGGAAGCTCATGGAGGGACTATCAGCGTCGTAAGTCCCGGGCGTAGAGGGACGCGCTTTACCGTTCTGCTCCCGGTATGTTATGAAGAGACTGAGGAGGAATTCTATAGTGAAACACATTCTGATCATTGAAGACGATCGTGATATTGCTGAATTGGAGCGGGATTACCTGCAGCTAAACGGATACAAAGCGGAGATTGAGCAGGATGGGCTGGAGGGCATGAAAAAGGCGGTAACCGGCAGCTATGATGTTGTTGTCGTTGACTTAATGCTACCTAAAAAGGATGGATATGAAATTATCAAGGAAATTCGTAAGACACAAGAAATTCCTATCATCGTTGTGTCGGCAAAGAACGAGGATATAGATAAAATCAGAGGGCTTGATTTTGGCGCAGATGATTATCTTACCAAGCCTTTCAGTCCTGCTGAACTAACGGCCCGTATTAAAGCACATATTAAGCGCTACGAACGGCTTAGAGGACATATGAAAGCTTACGAAGTGCTCCAATACAAGGGGCTCGAAATTGATACGGCTTCTCATAAGATCTTTGTAAATACCAAAGAAGTACAGCTCACTACCAAAGAGTATGAACTTTTGCTGTTTCTGGCTTCCAATCCGAATATTGTTTTCAGCAAAGAGCGTATTTTTGATACGATCTGGAGTGATGAGTATTGTGGCGATACAGCAACGGTCGCCGTGCATATTCAAAAGATCCGTAAAAAGATTGAAAGAGATCCGGCAAATCCGGAATATATTGAAACACTGTGGGGGGCAGGATACCGGTTTAATCCGATGTAATAGTAAGAATCTGATTCGATAAATACACTACAAATAGGTAAAGGGCTATACTTTATTATGAGTATAGCTCTTTACTTTGAGAAACTTAACTGTTTTGTAATGCCACGGCTGTTTCTGAAGTAAAAAGGAAATAGTAAGAGAGATACTAGCATGTAAGAAAGGTGGAAAAAGAGTTATGACCTGGGTGTATGCTGACTCATCGGCAGTAGAGCGGTTTCGCTATGATAAAGCAACGGAGACTCTGGTGATCCAATTTAAAAAAGGGACAGTGTATCAGTATTTTTTCGTACCATACCCTGTTTTTGCTGCTTTTGTCAGTCATGTGAAATCAGGCGGATCAGCAGGACAGTACTTTAATGAAGCAATTAAAGACTGCTATCAATATGTACAGGTAGGTGTGAACAAGTAAGGCTGTTGCTAAAGTGTTCACACGTCTGAGCATATTTGTTATAATGGGAAAAATTATAGCTATATAGATTTTGAAAGTTGGGTTGATTTCATGCGTTTTTTGCACAAAATAACGCTGTTACTTAGTGCATTAGTTATCATTAGCAGTTTTATTCAATTTGTTATTTTTGATAGTTTTTTTCTATCCACTACGAATTCTCTTTTATTAACGACAAATGAAAAAGCTGCCGTCAATCTGGCAGAGCAGCTTTGGCTGTATTTCCAAAACACGGGAGTCTCATTAAAGACGATAGCAGCAAATGTCCGTATTCGACAAGACCAGGAATTGCTTGATGAAGCTAGAAAGCTTACTCCTGAAGTTGATATGATTTTGATACTCGACAAACAGGGAACGATCTCCCAGGTCAGCGGCAATACAACTGATATTTCGGTAGAAAATTTATCTGAGCGTGACTACTTTCAGCAAGCGATAAAAGGAAAAACATACATTAGCGGCGTGTTTACAAGCCGCAGAGATCGTAAAGTTATTGCAATTGCTACGCCTATTGTGGAGAATGGTACCATTTCCGGCGTAGTGGTCGGGATATGCCGTCTGCACGGAAATATCCTGTCATCAATGTTTGATAATAAATCATTTGGCCGCGGCGGTTTTATTACCATCTTAGATAATGAAGGCATCGTAGTTTTCCATGCTGATAAAGAACGTATTGGAAAGCGCGGTGTAATAGCCGACAGCTTTCAAGGTGTATCAGGAGCTAAGATTATGAAAAATTACTCAGGTGCTGATCAGTATATTGGCTATAGCAAGGTTCCTGAACTGAACTGGACTGTAAGTGTGATTACACCTACTGTCGAAATTGCACAAACCCGTAAAATTATGATTTATGAGATGCTGGCAGTAACGATGCTCGCTATTTTAGTCATTATTATTATTGGCAGCTACACGGTCCGGCGGTATACCAAGCCACTAGATAAGTTAATAGAAGGCTTTAGTTCTATTGGAAAAGGGGGGTACAAGCAAATAACAGCTGATGGTTATGCAGCGGAGTTTAACATGATGATTCAAGTTTATAACGATACTATTAGAAAACTGGAAGAGGTTCACACAACATTAGAAGGTGCTGCAGATTTAGATGAGTTAACAAAGGTCTATAACCGCAGATCTTTTGAAAAAATGCTGGACATTATACATTCTGAAATAGAAGCCCATTCTCTTAGTCATGTGGGAATGATGGTCCTGGATGTCGATTACTTCAAGCAAATTAATGACTCGCAAGGCCATGTAGGAGGTGATGAGATTTTAAAAAATCTTGCCGCTGTAATTGAATCTGTTGTGGGAGCCCAATCCGTATTCCGGTTTGGTGGAGATGAATTTGCAGTTGTTTTGCGAAATAGTACGGATGAATTAATTGCTGCGATGGCAGAGGATATCCGCTCCCGAAGTGAACAAGTATTAAACGGCTATACAGTAAGCATAGGGACTGCTGTCTATCCTAAAAATGCCGCTTCAGTCAGTGACCTATTGGTTTTAGCAGATAAAGCGCTGTATACCAGCAAAAAAAGCAGAAATAAAGTAACTGCATACGAAAATAACTAGCAAAGGGCCGTTCTTGATGCAGGAGTAAGTGCCATATGGGATATAATCAAACAGTGAGTCACCGAATAAGGGAGGAATTATCTTGTTGTACAGGAAGTTTGGCAAAACAAAGGAAATGGTTTCCGTTTTAGGTTTTGGCTGTATGCGTCTACCGGTTATCGGCAGCGACCCGACCAACATTGATGAAGACAAAGCAATAAAGATGATCCGTTATGCTATTGATGCCGGTGTAAACTATGTGGATACTGCATACCCTTATCATGGCACAGGTTTTATGCAAGGGGGAGCCAGCGAGCCGTTTGTGGGAAAAGTTTTGCAAGACGGCTACCGGGAAAAGGTTAAGCTGGCTACTAAACTTCCCAGCTGGCTGATTAAAACTAGAGCCGATATGGATAAATATTTAAATGAGCAATTAGAACGTCTCCAGACGGATTATATTGACTTCTATTTGGTTCACTCTTTGAATGCTAATGTCTGGCCGGTACTAAAGGAAGCCGGTATCAGCGAATTCTTAAACCAGGCACTCAGCGATGGCAGGATCAAATATGCCGGCTTTTCTTATCATGATGAAAAAGAACTGTTTAAACAGATTGTCGATTATTATGACTGGTCTTTTTGTCAAATTCAGTATAATTATTTAGATGAAGGTTACCAGGCTGGCAAAGAAGGCTTAGCATATGCTGCAAAGCGGGATTTGGGAATTGTAATTATGGAGCCTTTGCGAGGCGGGAATATTGTTAATTTGCCTCAGGAAGCAAAGGCTGTCATTGAACAGGCTGACCATAAAAGGACCCCGGCAGAATGGGGATTGCGCTGGGTCTGGAATCATCCGGAAGTATCTGTTGTACTGAGCGGTATGTCGACAATGGAGCAGGTTACGGAAAACATTCAAGTTGCTCAGGCTGCTCAGCCCAGCTCTTTGACAGCAAAAGAGCTAGCCCTAATTGATGACGTGAAGAGAATCTTTACAGAGAGAATTAGAGTGAATTGTACGGCATGTTCCTACTGCATGCCTTGCCCGGCGGGCATAAATATCCCTGGATGCTTTGCAACCTATAATGACCACTGGGTTTTTGATGCTACTCCGGCTGCGAAGCAAAGATACGGCATGTTATCCAGAACGACATCACCCGCATCTAAATGCGTAGAATGCGGTAAATGCGAAAGCCATTGTCCTCAGGGAATTGCCATTCGCGATGAACTGAAGAATGTAAGAGAGTTGTTTGAACAATAAAATTACAAAGTGATATTTCATAAGACAAACTGCCTGTTATGGCCATAAAATAAAATATAAGTGGTCAGCACAGGGAGGATTATTGTTATGAAAAAGGTGTTTTCTTATCAAACCGCTATTGGCAAGCTTACTGTTGCCGAAAATGGGGAAGCGATTACAAATTTGTATTTTCAAGAGGAAGCTGTCCCACAGGATGTGATATATGAGGAAACAGAACTGCTTCGTGAGGCTGGTCTGCAGTTAACTGCTTACTTTGCCGGGGACCGTAAGGATTTTGATCTTCCTTTTGCACCGCAAGGTACGGTGTTTATGAAGCAGGTGTGGGAAGCCTTGCTAACTATTCCTTATGGCGAAACACGAACCTACCGGGAAATCGCTGAAGCGATCGGCAGCCCAACTGCCGTCAGAGCAGTAGGGAATGCCAATAGCAAGAATCCGCTGTCCATATTTATACCCTGCCACCGGGTGATAGGAAGTAAAGGTGAACTTACTGGTTATCTGGGCGGATTGAAAGCCAAACAATTCCTGCTGGAATTGGAAAAACGAAGGAAATGCTAACCGGAAGTAGGTAGATTGGTATTGACGAACTTTCACTATGGACAAATGGAGCTGGATTATTTAAGAAAGAAAGATAAAAAACTGGGTGAAGCAATTGACCGGATCGGTTTCATTGAACGTGAGGTTATTCCTGACTTATTTACTGCATTGGTTAATAGTATTGTAGCGCAACAGATATCCATAAAAGCTGTGGATACGATTTGGGGGCGCATGGAGGAACGCTTTGGCGAAATTACGGCCCCAAATATAGCAAAGCAAGCGGTTGAAGACGTACAGCAATGTGGCATGACAATGAAGAAAGCTGTCTGGATTAAAAGTATTGCCGAGTCGGTATGTACTGGTGACCTTGATCTCAATGAACTAGCACAGCTGCCGGATGAGGAAGTGTGCAGGCGGCTTTGTTTACTTGATGGCATCGGTTTATGGACTGCTGAGATGCTAATGACCTTCTCTTTGCAGCGTAAAGACGTGGTAAGCTGGGGCGACCTTGCCATCAGGCGGGGAATGATGCGGCTGTATCATCATAAAAAGCTGGATAAAGCGAAATTTGAAAGATATAAAAAGCGTTATTCTCCTTATGGTACTATTGCTTCTTTATATCTTTGGAGAATCTCAGTGGAGTAAGCAAGGTAAAGAGGCCTGCAAGCAGCTCCTGTTTATAGCAGAAATACCCATAACCTTTCGCGAGAGACAGGTTATGGGTATTTCTATATAGGAGGAGGAATTTTCCTTTTATTACGGAATGGAAATTACTATAGATCGCAGTAAAGAGGGGGCTGTCAAGTGAAATACAAGGTTTTAGGAAAAACGGGTGTTATGGTTTCCGAATTGTGCTATGGTACGATGTCTTTTGGCAGTGAAGCAGACGAACCAGAAGCGGCGCACTTGTTTAAACGCTGCAGGGAGGCGGGAATTAATTTCTTCGACTGCTCAAACAATTACAGCGGAGGAAAGGCTGAAGAACTGCTGGGAAAGTTTATTTCAGGTTGTCGTGATGAGGTCGTCATAACGACAAAAGTCTCTCAGCGTGTAGGCAGTGATATTAATGCAATGGGCTCTTCGCGTCGTCACATTATGCTTGCAGTGGAACAGAGCCTCTCCCGTTTGAAAACAGACAGGATCGACCTTTATTTCATCCATTACTTCGATCCCTTTACTGCTATGGAGGAAACGCTGCGGGCACTTGATGATCTGGTCCGTCAGGGAAAAGTACTTTATCTTGGGGTAAGCAATTGGGCTGCATGGCAAATTGCCAAGGCGTTGGGGATTTCCGAAAGGCAGGGCCTAGCACGGTTTGCCTGTATTGAGCCTATGTACAACTTAGTGAAAAGACAGGCAGAAGTGGAAATTTTGCCGTTAGCTGAAGCCGAGCAATTAGGGGTAATTGCGTATAATGCTCTGGGTGCAGGCCTGCTTAGCGGGAAATATGGTAAAGACAGCCTGCCCCAAGTGGGCCGGATTGTGGAAAAGGATTTGTATAATAAACGCTACAGCAATCCTGCCTACTACGAAATAGCCGAACGGTTTGTCGATATGGCTAAGGAACTGGGGGTAAATCCGGTGACTCTGGCTGTCAGCTGGGTTCAGTCCCATCCAGCCATTACAGCGCCAATCATTGGTGCCAGAAATGTAAATCAGTTGGAAGCTTCACTGGCCGCAGCAGAGTTTAACATGACTCCCGGGCTTAGGGCGGAAATCAGCAGGCTTTCTATTAGTCCGGGAACAGCTACTGACCGGCTGGAAGAAGAACTTGATCAGAAGTACAGATTCAGAAATAATTAAAACAACAAACGCTATTTGCCTATACAGCAAATAGCGTTTGTTTTACTCAAATTATACTGTCTCCGGTTTAAGCAGGACACCTACAACGATTTTATCGCCGCTGGTGCTTAATTCTACATGACTTCCTTCAGGCACTTCTCCTTTAATAATCTTTTTGCTAAGCTCGGTTTCAACAAGACGGCTGATTAGACGTTTAAGCGGGCGTGCACCGAAGTTGGGATCGTAGCCTTCCTTGGCAAGCAGGGATAATGTAGCTCCATCCCACGAGAGACTGATGTTCAATTGTTTTTTGAGCCGTTTATCCAGCCCTTTCAGCAGCATGGCGGCAATTTCAGCAACCTGTTCGCCCGTAAGGGCGTTGAAGACAATAATATCATCGATACGATTGAGAAATTCAGGGCGGAAGTGATGCTTCATAATATCCAAAACACGTTCTTTGGCTGCTGTGAAATCATTGTTTAAGATTTCATGAGAACCAATATTAGAAGTCATGATGATGACGGTATTCTTAAAATCGACAGTGCGGCCTTTGCCGTCCGTCAACCGTCCATCATCCAGGATCTGAAGCAGAACATTAAATACGTCATTATGGGCTTTTTCCACTTCATCAAGCAGAATGACACTATAGGGGCGGCGGCGAACTGCTTCGGTAAGCTGACCACCCTCGTCGTAGCCGACATAGCCGGGCGGGGCCCCAATAAGACGGGATACCGTATGCTTCTCCATGTATTCGCTCATGTCGATACGGATCATGCTGCGTTCATCGTCAAAGAGAACCTCTGCCAGTGTTTTGGCAAGCTCAGTTTTGCCTACACCGGTAGGACCTAGAAAGATGAAGGAGCCGATAGGACGGTTAGGGTCTTTAACGCCTGCGCGGGCGCGAATGACAGCTTCGCTGATGGCGGTTACAGCAGCATCCTGGCCGACAACCCGCTCATGCAGCGTGTCTTCCAAATGGGATAACTTTTCCCGTTCGCCTGAAAGCAGTCTCGTAACGGGAACTCCTGTCCAGCGGCTGACAATTTTGGCAATGTCATCTTCATTGACTTCTTCTTTGAGCATCACTTTATGGGAGCGTTTCTCTGTCAGCAGTGCTTCCTCATTTTTTAAACGCTGCTCCAACTCTGGCAAGCGACCATATTTGAGTTCGGCAAGGCGATTGAGATCGTAGCTGCGTTCGGCTGATTCCATCTCCATGCGAACTCCTTCGATATCCTTTTTGAGGTTGCGCAGGCGAAGGATGCCTTGTTTTTCCATTTGCCACTGAGCCTTCAGCGAATCAGCTGCTTGCTTTAAGTTAGCCAGTTCTTCACGAATGCGGTGCAGCTTTTCCTCAGAGGCAGGATCAGCTTCTTTTTTTAGAGCCTGTTCTTCGATTTCAAGCTGCATAACGCGGCGCAGCGAGTCATCTAATTCACTAGGCATAGAGTCAATCTCCGTACGTAGTTTGGCAGCTGCTTCATCGACAAGGTCAATCGCTTTGTCCGGCAGGAAGCGGTCGGTAATATAACGGTCAGACAATACGGCGGCAGCAACAAGGGCAGCGTCTTTGATGCGTACACCATGATGTACCTCGTAACGTTCACGTAAACCCCTTAAGATGGAAATGGTATCTTCCACATCGGGCTGATCAACCATAACAGGCTGAAACCGGCGTTCCAGGGCGGTATCTTTTTCAATGTGTTTGCGGTATTCATTGAGGGTAGTGGCACCGATGCAGCGAAGTTCGCCTCTGGCAAGCATGGGTTTTAGGATATTGCCGGCATCCATGGCCCCTTCAGCAGCTCCTGCACCAACTACTGTATGCAGTTCATCAATAAAGAGAATGATTTTACCTTCTGATTTGGTTATTTCAGCAAGCACGTTTTTTAACCGCTCTTCGAACTCACCACGGTATTTAGCGCCAGCCACCATTGAGCTAAGGTCAAGCGAATAGACGGCCTTGTTTTTTAAGCCTTCCGGAACGTCACCGGCAATGATCCGGCGAGCCAGGCCTTCCACAATAGCTGTTTTGCCGACGCCAGGTTCACCAATAAGGACCGGGTTGTTTTTTGTGCGGCGGGAGAGGATTTCGATCACCCGGCGGATTTCCTCATCCCGGCCGATTACCGGGTCAAGCTTACCTTCGCTGGCCAGGTCAGTCAGATTACGCCCATATTTGCTAAGCGCCTGCATGCTTTCTTCAGGATTATCGGAATTGACTGTTCTGCCTCCGCGAAACTCGGTTATAATCTGAAGCAGGCGGCTGCGGGACAGGCCCAATTCACGGCAGGCGGCGACAACATCGGCATCCCCGTCTTCCACAATAGCTAAAAGCAGGTGCTCTATGCTGACATATTCATCTTTCATGGAAGACGCCTGAGTTTCCGCTACTGCCATTACCCGGACCATAGCCGTATTCATACGAAGTACTGCGTCCTGGCCCCTGACAGACGGGATGTTTTTAACAAGCTGCTCTGCTTTCGCCTGCAGTACATAAGGCTGGATATTGAGCTGAGATAAAATATAGGCAATGATTCCTTCACCATCTTTAGCAAGAGCCAGTAAGAGGTGGCGGGTAGTCAATTCCTGGTGATAATTCAAAGCGGCAAGCTGCTGTGCTTCTTGCATGGCAGCAGCTGCTTTTTGGGTAAATTTTTCCTGAGCCATATGATTTCCTCCTATTTGTGTGTTTGCTGACGAAGCTCCTGGATCCGACCGTATAAGGCTTTTTCTTCTTCTGATTGCTCCTTGGGTATATCAATTCGTATTTTAAAATAAAGATCGCCGGAGGAGCCGTCATTTTTCGGGAGTCCCTTATTTTTCAACCTAAGCCGCTGCCCGTTATGAACTCCTGGCTGAAGCTTGAGCTGCACCTGGCCATGGGGAGTAGGAACCTGCATTTTATCGCCAAGTACGGCTTGGTCAGGATAAATTAACAATTCTGTTTCTAAATCACTGCCCGTAATTTGCCAGTCCGAAGCAGGAGCAGCATTGATGTGGAGATAGAGATCGCCCGCAGGTCCTTCTCCGTAGCCTTTGCCACCTAGGCCTTTTAAGCGAAGCGTAGCTCCCGGATGCAAGCCAGAGGGGATCGTTACTTTGACGGTTTTAGTATCTTCCGTTGTTCCCGTACCCCCGCAGGCGCGGCAGATACCCCGCTGGGTAAAACGCTCGCCGCGGCAGGATGCGCAGATATTTGGTACAGACAGGTACAGTTCTTTTTCCACACCGTTGATAAGTTCGTTTACGGACAGGCTGATTTGGGCATCAATATCTTCGCCCTTGGAAGCAGGCTGGTGTTTCTGCGCACCACCCTGGCGTGCGCGGGCAAAGTCCTGCCCAAAGAACTGGGAGAAGAAATCACTGAACCCAAAGCCATTAAGGTCAAAATCGTCAGGCTGCTGATAGCTGTAGCTATAAGTGCCACCCCGGCCTGACGGGTCAAAATTTACTTCATCGCCAGCTTTCCAGTTCATGCCCAGTTTGTCATATTTAGAGCGTTTATCAGCATCGCCTAATACTTCATAGGCTTCATTAATTAATTTGAACTGTTCTTCTGCTTTGGCTTTGGCATCACCCTGATGGAGGTCAGGGTGATGCTTACGGGCCAGCTTGCGATACGCTTGCTTAATCTCTTTTTCTGTGGCGCTTTTGGGAATTCCCAGTATTTCATAATAATCGATATATTGCATAAGCATCACCCGCCTGCTTCTATTTGGAAGAAATGGAATTATTCGTACTCAGCATCAATTACATCGTCATCCTGCTTAGGACCAGTGGTAGGATTATTGACCTGCTGCTGCGGTTTTTCCGGTTTGCACTGGCAAGCCTGGCTGTAGGCTTGTTCCAGCTCATCCGTAAGCTGGCGCAGTCTGCCCACTTCATTATCATCTTGCAGAGCTTGCTTGACTGCATTTAGTGCAGCCTCCAAACGGCCTTTAACGTGTGCAGGAAGTGTATTGCCCTTTTCCGTGATCAGGCTTCGAGCTTGATAGGAGAGGGAATCAGCCTCATTCTTGAGTTCAATGTGCTGACGGCGAACTTTGTCTTCCTCACCATATTGTTTGGCATCGGACACCATGCGGTCAATTTCTGATTTATCAAGGTTGCTGGAACCGCTGATGGTAATAGACTGTTCCTTACCGGAGGCTTTATCTTTGGCATTTACCGTCAAGATGCCATTGGCATCAATGTCAAAAGTGACTTCAATTTGGGGAGTGCCACGGGGCGCTAGCGGAATACCGCCAAGCTTGAATGTACCAAGAGTACGGTTGGCAGCTGCCATTTCACGTTCACCCTGAAGAACGTGAATTTCTACTTCTGTCTGATTGTCGTCGGCAGTGCTGAAAACCTGGCTGCGGCGAGTGGGGATGGTAGTATTGCGCTCAATGAGCTTTGTCATGACACCACCCAATGTCTCAAGGCCAAGTGAAAGGGGGGTGACATCAAGCAGGACTACATCTTTTAAATCACCGCTTAAAACAGCTCCCTGAATGGCAGCACCTACGGCTACGACTTCATCGGGATTGACACTTTGATTGGGCTCCTTGCCTGTCATGGCTTTTACCAGGCGGTGGACGGAGGGAATACGGGTAGAGCCTCCCACCAGGATGACTTCATCAATATCTTTGGCTGAAAGTTTGGCATCGGCTAGTGCTTTTTCTACCGGAATCCGGCAGCGTTCCAACAGTTCGCGGGTTAATTCATCGAATTTTGTTCTGGTGAGTTTGTTTTCCAGGTGTTTTGGCCCCGCAGCATCAGCTGTGATGAAGGGTAGACTCACACTGGTTTCCATAACAGCAGATAGTTCTATTTTTGCCTTTTCTGCAGCTTCGGTCATCCGCTGCAGAGCTTGCTTGTCTTGCAGCAAATCGATTCCGTTATCCTTTTTAAATTCGGCAGCCAGCCAATCAACAATTGCCTTATCAAAATCGTCGCCGCCCAGATGGGTGTCGCCGTTAGTTGATTTTACTTCAAAAACGCCATCGCCGACTTCGAGGATCGATACGTCGAATGTTCCTCCTCCCAAATCAAAGACCAGAATCGTTTCATTTTTCTTTTTATCCAGTCCGTAGGCCAAAGCAGCGGCGGTAGGTTCATTGATAATTCTTAGTACATTAAGACCGGCGATGCGCCCGGCATCTTTCGTAGCCTGACGCTGTGCATCATTGAAATAGGCAGGGATAGTAATGACTGCATCAGTTATTTTTTCCCCGAGGTACTTGCTCGCATCATCAACCAGCTTGCGAAGTACTTGCGCGGATATTTCCTCAGGAGCGTATTGTTTGCCGTCAACCGTAAATTTAACTGTATTATCCGGACCCTGGTTGACTTTATAGGGAACCAGTTTCATTTCATCGGTTACTTCAGTGAAGCGGCGTCCCATAAAGCGTTTTACGGAGTAGAACGTTTTTGTAGGATTTAAGACAGACTGCCTTTTTGCCAACTGACCGACAAGGCGTTCATTATCCCGGAATGCGACAACTGACGGAGTAGTTCTGCCGCCTTCCACATTTGTGATGACCGCCGGGCGTTCTCCTTCCAGAACGGCAATGACCGAATTGGTAGTACCTAAATCAATACCCACTACTTTTCCCATAATTTGTGCCTCCCTTAGCTAATTAGTACCTTGTTTTGGAAGAGGTTTAATTCCTAATTCAATACTAACAGATAATAAATATCAATGGAAAGTCGTACAGATATTGGAAATTGTTAAATTTGGGCAAATATAACTGTTTTAGCAGGTAAATGTCTTAATATCACACGCAAGCTATTTATTTTGACCTTTTGACCTTATTGGTATATTATCTGTTGATTGTTTGACAATTATTCTATTTATGAACGCTGCCTTGGTGCTTACCTAGGCACTAAATAGCAAGGTCTATAAAAAGCGAAAAGCTGTTTTGTTCTAGTCCAAAACAGCTTTTCGCTTTATTTAATATGCTTTAATTGCTTCAAGAAATATGGCCACTAAAGGGTTGGGATTTGTCTCCTTCCAAGCAATAACACGGTCAACGCGGTAGTCGTAATTTGCGATTTCAACAAAGCGTACGTTAGGGCCGGCAAAGGCTTCCGTATGTTGTGCCAATATGGTAATCCCAATGCCTGTTTCCACAAGCAGAAGCAGTGTTTCCAGCACTGGTGTTTCACAGACAATATTCGGATAAAAACCGTGAGAGGCGCAGAGGCGTTCCATATGTTCATAGTTGGGTGCCTCGCTGCGCGAAATAATGACAAATGGCTCATGGGCTACTTCACAAAGCTCGATTTTATCCTTAGCGGCGAGAGGATGTTCGATAGGCAATACAATGCACATCGGACGGGATTGTGGATAAAAGGGGCAGATTTGCCAGCTAAGCCCTGCGGTTTCATGTAACCCATAGGAGAAGGTAAAAGCGATATCCACATCACCCCGGTCCAGGGCCTGACTAAGAGGCGTCATGTTATAGCGGAGCAGAGACAGCTTAATCCCGCTATGATTGGAATGGAATTGCTTGATGAAAGACGGAAGTTTATCTTTTTCCTGCTCCATTGAGCCAGTAAAACCAATACGCAGTATGCCGATACCACCAGTAGCGGCAAGATGGGCCTGGCTGATGGCTTCCTCTGATTTTGCTACAATTTCATTAGCATATTTTAATAACTCCGTTCCGGCTGCTGTCAACTGAACAGAGCGGGTATTGCGAACAAAGAGCTTAAGACCGATCCGTGCTTCTAAATCAGCGATTTGCTTGCTGATTGCCGATTGGTCCAGATGAGCCTCTTTAGCGGCAGCCGTGAAGTTTAAATGTTTAGCGACTAAGCTAAAGTAGCGTAACTGTCGGATATCCATGGCTCCTCCTCAAGTGCTCTGTTAATTAACAAAATTATACAACAATTAGCGTAAATAAGCCATATGAGCAAAGCTCTATTCAGAAAAATGCAAAGGCGATTAATGCCAGAACTTACTGACTGTAAGTGAATTATCGCCTTTCTCAATGCGCTTCAGGACAACTACAATGGAAGTAGAGAGAATAGTTCAACTATAGTTTAAGGAGGAAACAGATGTGCTCCATAGCTTTTCAGATGTGCTAGCTCAGGCGAAGCAGACAGCCGGAACCGAGGTTACGATCGCAGTAGCTGCTGCACAGGACCGGGATGTGCTGCAGGCTATTAAAACTGCTCAGGATATTGGGTTGGCTAGGGCAATTCTCGTAGGAGATGAATCTGCCATACGCTCCTTGATGGCAGAGATCGGCTTGTCGCCGGATACCCCTGTTGTTAATGAGCCGGATATGAACAAAGTTGGTTTGGCAGCGGTAGCATTAGTGAGACAGGGAAAAGCGCAGGTGCTAATGAAGGGACTGCTCAATAGCAATGACTTTTTGCGAGCCGTACTGCACGGGCAAGAGGGTCTTCGAACCGGGCGATTGCTTAGTCACTTAGCTTGTTTGGAGATTCCTGGAGAAGACAAATTGCTGTTTTTTAGTGATGGAGGAATGAATATTGCTCCTACATTGACAGAAAAAAGAGATATATTGATTAACTCTGTGCTGGCATTGCATAATATCGGAATTGCTTGCCCTAAGGTAGCTCTCCTTACGGCAAATGAATTGGTCAATCCCAAGATGCCGGCAACAATAGATGCTCAGGCGCTCGCTGCAATGAATGACGGAACAAACCTGCCCTGCTGTACGGTAGAGGGGCCGATTGCTATGGACGTAGCGATGAGCCCTGAAGCAGCAAAACACAAAGGGATTACCAGCAAGATAGCTGGGCAGGTGGATTTGTTTCTTGTTCCCAGTATTGAAACAGGAAATGCCGTAACAAAAGCTTTAATTCATTTTGCTAAAGCAAAGATGGCAGGTATCATACTGGGGGCAACTAACCCGATTGTTCTGACATCACGGGCTGAGACTCCTGAAGGTAAATTATATTCGATGGCATTGGCCTGCATTGCGGTCGGCAGAGCACAAAAGGATGGTGAACAGCATGCCTAAGGTAGAGGTGGAAAGCGAGCGCTGTAAAAGCTGTGGCATCTGTCTAACGGTTTGTCCCAAAAAAGTGCTGAGAATTGGGAGCAGGGCAAATTCAAAAGGCTATTATTTTGTTGAAGCAGCACAGCCAGACCAGTGTATCGGCTGCACTTTATGCGGGATGGTATGTCCTGATATTGCTCTAAAGATATATAAATAGCAGGTAAGAAAGGGGGAGCCTTATGAATAAGCATTTGCTGAAGGGAAATGAGGCAATTGCCGAGGCAGCTATCCGCGCAGGCTGTAAGCTGTTTTTCGGATATCCCATTACTCCTTCTACTGAAATTATTGAGTATTTATCGAAACATATGCCGAAAGCGGGCGGAATGGTATTGCAGGGCGAAGATGAAATCGCCTCGGTTAATATGTGTTATGGCGCAGCCTGTACCGGAGCGAGAGTGATGACTGCCTCATCCAGTCCCGGGTTTAGTCTGAAGCAGGAAGGCATGTCTTACCTTGCAGCAGCTGAGCTGCCAGTTGTCGTTGTTAACATCAACCGCAACGGTCCCGGGCTTGGTGGGTTGGGACCGAACCAAGGCGATTATTTCCAGTGTACGAAAGGCGGAGGTCATGGCGATTATAATGTCATCGTGCTGGCACCCTCCAGAGGACAGGAAATGTATGACTATACAATGGATGCCTTTGAATTGGCAGACAAGTATCGAACGCCGGTCATTATACTGGCTGATGGAATGCTGGGTCAGACGATGGAGCCGATCATCTATAAGGAACGTTCATTGACGGATTTCCCGGTTAAAGAATGGGCGACTACCGGTTGTCAGGGCCGGGCGAAACGCAAAATAGCAATGTACAATCTTACCAATGAAGCCGGCGAAATTACAGCAAAGCACTTACAGGAAAAGTTTTGCTCCATGAGAGAAGCGGAGCAACGGTGGGAAGAGGTTAACACTGAGGATGCAGAATATCTGGTGGTTGCCTACGGTACTTGCGGGCGGGTTGCTAAAAGTGCTGTTCAGCTGGCTCGCCAGCAAGGCATCCGGCTGGGTCTTATCCGTCCCATAACCTTATGGCCCTTTCCGGAGAAGGCCTTTGCCCGGCTTACCGGTATAAAGGGGATTCTGACTGTAGAGTTAAACGCGGGACAGATGATTGAAGATGTTAAGCTTGCTGTTAATTGCTCCGTACCGGTATATCTGCATAATCGCTTAGGCGGCATGCTATTGAGTGAAAACTCAATTCTCAGGCGTTTTGGAGAGGTTTTTCAACAGGAGGTGCAGGTATAATGGAAAAAGTGTTTGACAGACCAAAAGGGCTGACAGACGTTCCGTTTCATTATTGTCCGGGCTGCACGCATGGTATTATTCACCGGCTGCTGGGTGAAGTGCTGGAGGAACTGAATATCATTGAAACTACGATAGGCGTAGCACCAGTTGGCTGCTCCGGGTTCATGCTCGATATGGTAAGCTGCGATATGGTAGGCGGGGCACATGGACGCGCTCAGGCCGTGGCAACCGGTATAAAGCGAGCCATGCCTGACCGCATTGTGTTCACTTATCAGGGCGATGGCGATATTGCTGCAATCGGGATGTCTCATGCTATTCACGTTGCTGCCAGAGGAGAAAAAATAACAACTATCATGGTGAATAATGCCGTATTTGGTATGACCGGCGGGCAGATGGCACCTACAACCTTGGGCGGCCAGATTACGACTACCAGCCCCTATGGAAGGGATAACATATTCTCCGGTCCTCCCATCGACCTGCCTAAGACGATCGCCACTCTTGACGGTGCCGTTTATGTGGCGGCAGGCTCTGTGGACTCACCCAAAAATATTATCGCCACAAAAAAAATGCTGAAAAAAGCGTTTCAGGTTCAACAGAAGGGCTTAGGATTTTCTTTTGTCAGTATTTTATCGACTTGTCCTTCCAACTGGGGATTGACGCCTGTAGACAGTCTGCAATGGCTGAGGGAGCATATGATACCCGTTTATCAGTTAGGAGAGCTTAAGGTGACAGAGGAGGTCAGCGCCTTATGATCGATAAAATTCTGCTAGCCGGTTTTGGCGGTCAGGGAGTTCTTTTTATCGGCAAGATTCTTGCCTATGCCGGGATGCTTGATGAACGGCAAGTTTGCTGGATTCCTTCTTACGGACCGGAAATGCGTGGCGGAACAGCGAATTGTTCGGTTATTATTTCTGATGACGAAATCAATTCTACCGTGCTTGAATATGCGGATGCCGGTATTGTATTAAATCAGCCTGCTTACGATAAATTTTTGCCATTTATAAGGTCTGGTGGAACACTAATCATTAATGGATCAATTGTTGACACCACAAAAAGGCGTGAGGATATTTCGATTATTTCTGTCCCTGCCGGAGAGGCTGCAACTGAACTAGGTAATCACAACCTGGCTAATATGGTTTGCCTGGGGGCACTCATTAACCGTCTTACGACCACTAATCTGTTAAGTATCGAAAAGTCAATTGATGAGGTAGTGGGGAAGAAGAAACCGCAGCTGATGGAGAGCAATCTTGCTGCCGTCAAATTTGGATTGAAATATTAAGATAATAGTTAAAAAAACGGAAAGCAAATAATGCTTTTCGTTTTTTATTGGTAGGATATGTTCCTGACTATAGAGAAACGTATCAAAAATGAAGAACTAGTATTTCGTTAGCCACCTTTTAGCAAGCTGTTAGGCAGTTTTAGCGGATAGATTTCGCGAAAAACGATAAACATACAGGGGAGAAGCTGTTGCTGCTTATTGCGGCAGCTTTCGAATCTGCAGCACCGAAAGGGGCTTTACATGAATCAGACAGTTAACCGGCATATTTCAATTATAGGAGTTCCGCTCGATCTGGGAGCAGACCGCCGGGGAGTGGATATGGGGCCAAGTGCAATACGTTATGCAGGACTTAGGGAACGGCTCCAGCGCATTGGCTATGAGATTGATGACAAGGGCGATATTTTGCCACATAGGCCAGACAGTTGGCAAGTGGGGGAAACAGCGTTAAAATATCTTGATGAAATTGAACGAGTAAATAGCGAGCTTTGCAAAATAGTTAGCGAAGAATTACAAAATAGCAGGTTTCCTCTGGTTTTAGGAGGTGACCATAGTATTGCAATTGGTACCATTTCCGGTGTATTGCAGCACAAAAAGAAGCTGGGCGTTATTTGGTTTGATGCGCATGGTGACAGTAATACAGTGGAGACTTCGCCTACAGGCAATATTCATGGGATGCCGGCGGCGGTAAGCTTGGGGATTGGACATGAAAGATTGACGGCAGTTGGCGGTAAGGATGTTAAGCTATGTCCGGAGAATTTCGTCATGATCGGTATTCGGGATCTGGATCAGGGTGAAAAACTGCTGCTTAAAGAACTGGGAATTGCTGTGTACACTATGCATGAAATTGATATGCTGGGTATGGCGAAAGTTATGGAGGAAGCCTTAGCGATTGTAACAAAGGGAACTGACGGGGTACATGTCAGCTTTGATATGGATGTTATGGACCCGCTGCATGCTCCGGGAGTGGGGACGCCGGTAGTCGGTGGCTTAACTTACCGGGAGAGTCATTTGGCTATGGAGCTTCTATCGGAAGCTAATATTGTCACTAGCGCCGAATTTGTTGAAGTGAATACTGTGCTTGATCATCAGAATGCAACTGCGAAGGTCGCAGTTGCATTAATGGGATCATTACTGGGTGAACGGTTGAAGTAGAATACAAAGGGGGAAGAGGGATGAGAGGAGTACATGCGCTACTTAAGGGGGCAGCAGCAGGGCTGGTATGCGTATTTTTGACAATGACGGCGGTTTCGGCTGAAACCAGGTTACTGGACAAAGATACTAAGCTGCATCCGCAAGGCTGTAGTGTTGGCGAGTTTATTGAATTTAAAAGCAATACCTCGGTCACCTTGAATGAATGGGGAGAGGTTGTAACAGGGACATTGGATAAAGACGCATTCCTTACACCGCGCGGCTGGAACAGGATCATCAATGACTACTACTTTGTCACTGCTTTCAGCGATATGAGGCCCTGGTTTTACCGGTATAACCTGCCGGTGATTGACAAAAAGTATGATATTGCCATACCGGTTTACGGACATGTGTTATACAAAGGCGGAACGATTGTCACCTTTGACGGACAAGGAAATGTACTCAGCGGAACGCTCAAAGAGAAGGCGACAATTCGCCTGATTGAGGGCAGCTACGGTTTCATTACGGCAAAAGGAGGTACAGTCCTTACCTTTTATCCCTCAGGTGCCGTTTTATCAGCAGTATTAGAGGAAGATACACATTTACGGCCAATGGGCTGGAAGCATCATTTTACTGGAAGTGATACAGCCGGATTTATTAAGTTTAGTAAAGGGAAAACAGTTACCTTTGCTGAGTCAGGTGAAGTATTGTCAGGAACAGTAAAGGAGCAGACCGTATTACCTGTTGAAAGCGGAGCAAGTACTGCTTTTGCCGGAGGATCGGCAGTGTATTTTGATTCAGCAGGCAATGCCTCAGCAGAGCAGCCTAAAACAGAATAAATTAATTGGGGACTTGTCGCACTAACGCTTGCACCAGCCCCACTTTTGCCTCTTTAGTTTTAGTAAGAGGCAAAGATACGGTTATGTACTTTTGTCTTGATACAAAAGTACCAAAAAATCAAGACCTGTACAGAAATAGCCTTGAAAACAGACCTTCCTTGCTAAAATTCCGAAACTCGCTGCGCTCAAACAGTCGAAATTTCTTCACGCAAGAAAGGTCTGTTTCCACCCTGCGGGGCGGCAATTTCAGTAACGGTCGGGGGACCAAAACAAGGAACGGAGAGGATACGGAATTTACGCTCCTCGTAACATCTCGTTCTTTTGGCCCTTCTGGAAATAGCCGGTCCGAAGGATGGAAAATTGCCGGCTTACGTTAAGAAATTCGTACTGTTTGAGCGGTAGCGAGTTTACGAATTTTAGTAAGCTGGTAATTTTCCAAGGCTATTGGAAGATTAGGCCTAGACTTTTTGGTCCTTTTGTGGCGATGACAAAAGGACGGAATCGGACTTTCCCTTCCTGCTACGAGCGGTCTGTCTCAATTAGGTTTTTAAATCTATTTGAGTCAGACCTTTCTTTTTTTGTATTAGCGTATTCAGTATACATATGTGCAGGAAATGGAAAAAGTATTGATTAATTCCGACAAATACCCATATAATGAGAGAGAATGTGAAGGAGCGATGGATATGAGTCATTTTAAAAAGTTAAGTGTTGAGGAATTACAACAACAACAGGCCATTTTAGCGGGACAGTATGAGAAATTTCAGGCCCAAAAGCTCAAGCTGGATATGTCCAGAGGCAAGCCCTGCAGCGAGCAATTGGACCTTTCAAATGATTTATTCAATTGTCTTAGCCAAACTGATTACAAAACGGCTAATGGTACTGATTGCCGCAATTATGGCGGATTGGATGGAATCGCTGAAGCGAAAGAGTTATTTGCCTCGTTTTTGGAAGCGAAACCTCAGGAAATCATTATTGGCGGAAGTTCCAGTTTAACGATGATGCATGATTTGCTATGCCGTGCTATGCTTCATGGTCTGCCAGAGAGCGAAGCTCCCTGGAGCAAGCTGCCAACAGTCAAATTCCTCTGCCCGAGCCCAGGCTATGACCGGCATTTTGCTGTCACTGAACATCTGGGGATGGAACTGATTACTATTAATTACTTGGATGATGGCCCTGATATGGATCAAGTTGAGAAGCTAGTGGCTGCAGATCCTGCGATTAAGGGAATTTGGTGTGTTCCTAAATACAGTAATCCTACCGGGCTTACTTATTCGGATAAAGTTGTGCAGAGACTGGCTGCTATGCCTACTGCTGCAGCGGATTTCCGGATCATTTGGGATAATGCCTATGTTGTGCATCATTTAACTGATACGCCTGATCAATTGCTCGATATTCGCAAAGCTTGCGAAGCAGCCGGGCATGCTGACAGAGTATTTGTGTTTGCTTCCACGTCAAAGTTGAATTTCCCCAGTGCCGGTATTGCTATGGTAGCCAGCAGCGATCGCAATATCAACTGGCTTAAAAAGCATATTAACATTCAAACAATTGGACCAGATAAAATTAATCAGCTTCGCCATGTGCGTTTTCTAAAGGATCAGACAGGAATAGAAGAACACATGCGCAAGCATGCGGCTATTATTAAGCCTAAATTCGATTTGGTCCGGAGCATGTTAGAAACTGCGCTGGGAAGTCTAGGGATTGCTTCCTGGAGCAATCCGCAAGGTGGTTATTTTATCAGTCTTGATACTTTGCCGGGATGTGCGCAAAAGATTGTAGAAAAAGCAGCTGCAGCTGGTGTGCTATTGACTCCGGCAGGAGCTACCTTCCCTTATGGCAAAGATCCTGAAGATAAAAATATTCGTCTATCGCCTACTTTCCCTCCGTTATCAGAGTTAAAGCAAGCGATGGAACTGCTTGTGCTTTGCGTTCAGTTAGTTAGTGTAGAGCAGGAACTTGCAAGCAGAGCTTAGTCAGCAAAATAAAGACGCTATTCATGAAGATTATCATGGATAGTGTCTTTTGTATTTATGGCTTAGGTATAGAAGTCTTGCGGCATAAACCATAATAAAGAGGGAATGATTACTAAGGGGAAATAGGTATAATGAAATTAGGGGTAAAAGGATTTCTGCTAACGCTGCTTTCTTCTCTGGCAGCATTCTCGTTATTAGTATATATTTCAACAACCAGTGAAAAAGTACAGGCATTGCCATTGGAAGCAGCGCAAGGAAAAAGTGTTTATCAAAAAAAGGCGTGTGTTGAATGTCATACCTTGTTTGGTAATGGCGGGTATTGGGGAGGAGACCTGACAAAGGCTTATGCAAATTTCGGCAGTGAGGGGTTAAAAACTTATTTAACGCAGCCTCCTCTACTGAGGGGCGCCAAGAAAAAACGCCATGAACAATTGACAGCAGAGGAAGCCGATCAGATTATTGCTTATTTACATTTTGTTAATTCGATTGATACTATGAATTGGCCGCCCAATCCTGTGGGTAGCAACCAAAGATAAATGCTTTAATTTTGGTCAGGAAATGGGGTAGCAGTTTGTTGCGATCACAGCATTTAAGTTATAAATATGCTTTGCTGGCCTATGTGCTATTTGGCTTACAAGGATTAGTGGCTACTGGCGGAGCATTGGAGCTTATTTTCCCCGATATCCCTTCGCCCATTTCCTATGCAAGCGGCAGAGCCTTTCATCTGAATATTAGTATTTATTGGCCGCTAATCGGTATAATTGGTGCTGTTTATTTTTTCTTTAGTCAGGAAGCGGAACGGGAGCTGGCTAGTCTTAAGCTGGTTACCATTAATTTTTGGCTGCTGGCCGGTACAACTGCTTTAGTTTTGGGGTCATTGCTATTAGGATTTACCACAGGAAGGGAGTATCTTGAAGCAATGCTGCCGCTGAAAGTGGCAACGGCAGCTTCTACCTTGATGCTATGTTACAATTTAATATGCACTTATCGGGCGCCTGGGGTGCCAAGAAACCGTGCTACGCTTATCAGTATGGTGGCAGGGAGTGTCACATTAATTGTTTTTTATTTGCCTAATCTTGTTTCCTATGCGCATCCAACAACAGATGAAATGGCCAAATTCCTGGTCGTTCATGTCTGGGAAGAAATGTCGCTGGAGCTTATTGGAACAGGCGTGCTGGCTGCATTGCTGCTAAAGGTGGCTAAAGCAGAACGGAAAGCTGTGGAGATGGCAATTTATCTGGATATTACCTTGGTAGCCTTAGCTGGCATATTAGCTACGGGTCATCATTATTATTGGATTGGCGTACCGGCATTTTGGCTTTGGATTGGTGGCATTTTTAGTGCCATGCAGGCTTTGCCGGCTATTATATTAGTATATTCTACGATTAAAACGGCTCAATTTACTACCTATTCCAGCTTGTCTGCCCGCGATAAGATTACGATAACTCTTATTGGCTGCAGTACGTTTTACCACATCTTTGGTGCTAGTATTTTAGGCTTTTTTATGGCTTATCCACCAATAAACCGGTTTATCCACGGTACGTATATCACCTCCGCCCACTCTCATTTCGCGCTGTTTGGGGTGTTCGGTTTTTTAATTCTGGCAGTATGCTTTTACATTTTGTTTACAGAAGTTGTATTGGGTCAAAAAATGTACCGGTTTTGCCAGATGGCAATCCTTGCTTTAAATGCGGGTTTGCTTACAATGGGAATAGGTCTATTGTTGGCTGGCGGGCTGCAATGCTATTTTTGGCGGGTAATCGGGCTGAGCATAAGTGAAACCAATGAGTTAATAAGACCCTATCTTTTTATCAGGGCATTTGGGGGTGGCATTTATGCCACAGGCAGTATGCTCTTGACCTTTGTTGTCTTAAAAAGTATATGGCCCAAAATAAGAGAAATATTCCGAACTTCAGGGAAAATAGGCAGCATCAAATATGATGATATACGTCATCTGCAGCAATTGCTGCAAGAACTGATCAAAAAAGAAAAAGAAGCAGAAAGGCTGCTCATCAAAATAAGGAAGCTGTCGCAGATGGCAGAAACCCAAAATAAACTGAAACAATAATTACCTAAAACACGCGTGAATGGCGTGTTTTTTTATTTTGCACTGTATGCATATGATCGACAAAAATAAACAATTCAATAAATATTTTGTAGAAGTTTGGCATAATATGTATTTTTGTGGTAAAATTTTAACGGAAATGATTAGTTGCTATTTTTCGCGCTTAGCACGAAAGGAGGACAGAAATACTGCTGAACTTATTAGTTGAGGAAAAAAGCTAATGAGTAGAATTGATATTGAGGAGTTGTGGTAATGAAATTTAAAAATATTCAAACTCGTTTACTCCTTGCTTTGCTGCCTCTTATTTTTATTGTATTGGGAATTTTGTCAGGAGTCAGCTATTATATAGCTGAACGTGCTCTGGGAAAGAGCGTGAATGAAACTGCAATGGCAGTCGGATCTGATTATAGCAATCGTATCAAGAGTGAAATGCAAGATGTAATGGTCCGGTTAGATGATTTGGCCAGGGTAACGGCAATACGGACGGTTGGCGATCGGGCTCAGGCCGTGGCAGCTATGGCTGAAACTCAGCAAATCGTCGGATTTGAAACAGTCTTGTTTATTGCGCCCGATGGTTCTGCCGTTCGCGGCGATGGTACTACCGGACAATATGGTGACCGCGAGTACTTCAAAAAAGTAATGGATACGAAAAAATCTTATGTTTCTGAAATGTTGATTTCTAAAGCTACCGGAAAAATCTCGGTTGTTTTGGCTACTCCTGTTATGAATAACGGACAGCTTATGGGAGTTATTGGCGGTACTTATTCACTTGAGAAAATGACAGAGCTGATTAAGGATATGAAGTTCTTAGATAGCGGCTACGGTAATATTGTAGATAATAATGGTGTGCTGCTAGCTCACCCTAAGCGCCCTGACACGATTGGCAAGCTCAATATTTCTCAAAAGAAGGTTAATCCGGAACTTAAGCTGCAGCAGGCGGAGCTTGATGATAAATTGATTAATTTATTCGCAGCAGCTGTTCAATCAGGAAAGCAGACTTTCGGGACCTATACTTTTGTTGATGGTGTGACCCGGGTTGCAGTCTATACACCGATAGATCTGCCTGGAGGACAGCGCTGGTTTATGTCGGTGGCGGCACCGGAAGCGGAAGCGACGCAGGCAACTGATTCTCTCTCCCGCACGATGCTGATTCTGTCAATTATCTGTTTGCTGATTGTTGCCGGGCTTACAATTGTAATAGCCAGACAGCTGGTCAAACCAATCCTGATCATACGCGATGAGTGCATGCTTTTGGCTGATGGAGACTTACGGGACCGGAAGGCCAACGTTACGACAGAAGATGAAATTGGCCAATTGGCAAAAGGCTTCCGGGATATGAGAGCTAATTTACATAGTCTTGTTACAACGGTACACTCCCAAGCGGAGCAGTTGGCTGCTTCCAGTCAGCAGCTGACTGCCGGTGCGGATCAGTCAGCACAAGCGGCCAACCAGGTAGCATCCTCGATTACGGATGTGGCAACAAGTGCTCAGGAACAATTGATAGTGGCCGGTGAGTCGGCGGCGGTAGTGCAGCAGATGTCTGCCAGTATCCAGCAGGTTGCTGCCAATGCTAATGAGGTAGCCTATCAATCGTCACAGGCGGCAATGAAAGCAGCTGAAGGCAATAAGTCAGTCGGCCAGGCAGTGACGCAGATGGCCAACATTGAGCAGACAGTCACTGCTTCTGCTCAGGTCGTTGCTAAATTAGGCGAACGATCCAAAGAAATCGGTCAGATTGTTGATGCCATATCCGGCATAGCGGGGCAAACAAACCTGCTGGCGCTAAATGCCGCTATTGAAGCGGCTCGTGCCGGTGAGCAGGGACGTGGTTTTGCTGTTGTAGCAGAAGAGGTACGTAAACTTGCAGAGCAATCACAAGATGCAGCGAAGAAAATTGCGACATTAATTGGCGAAATTCAAGGGGATACCGATAAAGCGGTAGTAGCTATGAATGAAGGTACCCATGAAGTCAAACGGGGAGCAGAAGTAGTCAATGCATCAGGACAAGCTTTCCAGGAAATTGTGGAGTTAGTTACACAAGTATCTGATCAAGTTAAGGAAATTTCTGCCGCTATTGAACAAATGGCTACAGGCAGCCAACAAATAGTAGGATCAGTAAACCGCATTGATACGTTAAGCAAACAAACTGCTGAAGAATCGGAAGTTGTTTCGGCGGCTACTGAGGAACAATCAGCAACTATGGAAGAAATTGCTTCTTCCAGCCGTAGTCTCGCTCATTTGGCAACAGATTTGCGTGAAGCGGTTGGTAAGTTCCGCGTATAAACTTTATTCGCCGATAAGCGAAGAATGAATATGTAAAGAAAAATTACAGAATGGCAACATTGTTTCCGCATTTGGAAATAATGTTGCCATTCTTATTTGACGGAGTACTACGCAATATCCATTTCACTGGGGCAGGTATGGCTGGCATAAAAATTGCTTATGGTAATAGCAAATAGGTTAAGAGCTGGGAGGTATAATTATGAACAATCAATACAATTCAGGCTATGATACGGTGATTATTCATGCCGGTCAGTCACCTGATCCTGCTACGGGGGCACTTGCAACTCCCATTCATCAAACATCGACCTTTGTGTTTGCTAGTGCCGAACAGGGAGCGGCGCGGTTTGCATTAGAAGAAGAGGGATATATATATACCCGTCTGGGCAATCCTACACAGCAGGCTTTGGAAGTAAAGATGGCCGCCCTGGAAAATGCAGAGGCTGCTTTGGCTGTTGCTTCGGGTATGACAGCAATTGCAGCCTCGTTATGGACTCTTTGCAAAAAAGGGGACCACATCGTCGCTGCTGAGACCTTATATGGCTGTACACATGCCTTGTTAGCACACAGCATGCCTAAATTTGGGATTGATGTCACTTTTGTAGATGCTACTAATTTAGAAGATATCAGCAGTGCCATGCAGCCTAATACAAAAGTAATTTATCTTGAAACACCCGCAAATCCTACACTGGCTATTATTGATATTGCCGCAGTGTCCAGACTGGCGCATCGACACAATTGTAAGCTTATGGTGGACAATACGTTTATGTCTCCTTATTGTCAACGGCCGCTTGCACTAGGGGCAGATATTGTCGTTCATAGTGCGACGAAATATCTGAATGGTCATGGTGATGTTATTGCCGGAATCGTTCTGGGCAAGCAGGAATTTATTAATGAAGTACGTTTTATTGGCGTAAAAGATATTACCGGCGGCTGCATCAGTCCTTTTAATGCCTGGTTAACTTTACGCGGCTTAAAGACGCTTGGCGTCCGTATGGAGCGGCATTGTCAAAATGCCCTGCTAGTTGCTAGGTTTCTTGCAGAACATCCCCATGTGGAAAACGTAAATTATCCCGGACTGCCCGGACACCCCCAGCATGAATTGGCCAAAACACAAATGTCTAATTATGGTGCGATGATTAGTTTCGAGATAAAGGGAGGAATTGAAGCAGGACGCAAAGCAATGAATAGTGTACAACTCTGCCTGCTGGCAGTCAGTCTTGGCGATACAGAAACGCTAATACAACACCCGGCCTCGATGACTCATTCACCAATACCTTATGCAGAACGAATAAAAGCGGGTATTACGGATGGGCTTATCCGGCTATCGGTAGGTCTGGAAGATCCGAAGGACATTATCCTTGATCTTGATCAAGCAATAAGAAAAGGAGCAGAGTAAGCGTTTTCGTTAATGATCTTTAAGGAGATGTTCCAGGCCATAACGGCGCATTTTAGTTAAAACTGCTGTATGGGAAAGTCCAATTTCGCGAGCAGCTCCTCTGGCACTTCCATGCTTTTTTAGAGCCTTCTCCAAATGAAATCTTTCTGTATGGTCAATAACCTGCTTCAGATTCGTTTGCGATGCATTAGCATGAAGCGGACTATTGTCAGTTTCATGACTGATTAAAAGGTCTTCAACATGAATCTCTTTGTTTGAAGTTAGATGAATGGCCCGAAGGACTGCATGCTGCAATTCCCGCACATTACCAGGCCAGCTATAATGTAAGAGGGAATCTACAGCGGCCGGGGAAAAATCCAAATGCCTGTTTAACTCCGTGCAGTATTTAACATGAAAATGCCTGAGCAGCAGGGGAATATCCTCAGGGCGCTGTCTAAGTGGAGGAATTTGCAGGGGAATGACATTCATGCGGTAATAGAGGTCCTGACGAAATTGCTTTGCTAGCACCATCTGTTCCAAGTTCCGGTTAGTTGCAGCAACAATTCGTACGTCAACACCTATGTCATGATGTGAGCCTAGCCGGCGAAAGACTCCTTCCTGGAGGACTCGGAGTAATTTCCCTTGCAAAAGCAGCGGCAGCTCGCCAATTTCATCTAAGAATAACGTGCCGGTATGAGCTGCTTCAAATAATCCGGGTTTGCCGCCTTTTCTTGCTCCGCTGAAGGCACCGTCTTCATAGCCAAATAATTCACTTTCCAGTAAGGCTTCCGGCAGAGCTGCGCAATTGATTGGAACAAAGGGATGGAGCCGCCGGGGGCTGGCGCAATGGATAGCCTGAGCAAACATCTCTTTGCCTGTGCCACTTTCACCGCCAATGAGAATACTGTAACTGCTTGCGGCAACTCGGTGGGCAATTTTGATCAGCTCTTCCATGGAAGAACTGATGTAGATAATATCTTTGAATTCGAATTTGGTATTCTTCATCATGGAGTTAACAAGCTGTTTTGCTGATTTCATACTCTTTAGAGTAGCTACCGCCCCGACAAATTGTTCATTCTCATCTTGAATAGGACGGCCTGAGCATAGGTAATGGAGAGTGCCGCGGGGTGTTTGAATCAACATCTGCTGATGATCAAAAGACTTACCAGACAGGAGTTCGTCAAAAAGTGTATTTTCGCCAATAAAGGAAGTTATATTTTTCCCTATGATAGTATTCTTATCAACTCGTAAGAGTTGTGCTGCAGCAGAGTTGATATAGCGAATAGCACCTTCCGTGCTTAACCCGATTATGCCATCGTTCGCAAACTCCAATACCGTTTGCAGCTCTTTTTCGCGTTGTTCCTGCGGCTGTAAAGCAATGCTGCTAATGCTTTTAATATCTTTATGCTTCAGTAGTTCTTTTCTTAAGAGCTCTTCCAGATTATTTTTAGTGTGAAGAGGGTCATCCTCTAAGAAAAATTTAATAAAAATTTGTCCGGTTGAGACTTCCATCGATATAATACTGACCGCTTCATGTGAAAAAATCTGACTAACTTCCTTAATCATGCCAATGCGGTCAGCTGTTTTCAACAGCCAGCGAGTTACAGTCATTAGAAGCACCCCTAACATGGTAATCACGTTGTGTCGTATAACTTTAGCCTATTCGTGAGCTGGCAGAGGAATCCTGCCGAAATAAGAAAAGGCACCTTACATCTCACTGTAAGGTGCCTTTTCCGCTGCATTATACAACGCAGCCAATTTTATGATTGAGGATGTTGACGAAATTCTTTTGGAGAAATTGATCATGATAAAAATTCTTACACATCTCGAATAACTGTACTGCTGTCAAACCGATATCCTCTTCCATAACTTCGGGAAATTCACTTTTATCCAGCAAACAATGTGCAATTTCATACGTGTTCTCAAACACGTCGATGTGCAAGACAGAAGTATCTCGATCCCAAAAGGCGTTAAAGCGCTGACAAAAGTCTTTTAGTTTTTCCAGGCAGGTTACACTGTCCAAATCCCAATACGTACTCAGCTCCAGAACTGCCGATTCCATGGCTGGCGTATGAATGGAACCTGACTCTTGGAGATACTCAATGAATTCCTGACTGGAGCATACCGGAAAAGCTAAAGCTTCTTCAGAAGCATTTAACGTGTAAAAGAAGGCCAGTGGAAGCTGTACATATTGAATAAAACCCAATACCGATTTTGCATCAGGATAACAGGCCCAGTTATTATCAAGTGTATTTCGCTGGTAATCAATAATAGCGGTATTGATGAAAAGTGTTTCACGGGCTGTTGTGATAGGGGCAAAGCTGCTTTTCCACAGATCTTTTTTATTTGCTAAAAGATCCTCCCAGTAGTGATACTGATTGTATTTGCACATGCAATTCTACCTCTTCATGCTAACCTATTTGGAATACAATTCAATTGCCAGAATTTCGTTTACTTCGACAGGGATTTCATCCCGGTTTGGCAAGCGAAGCAATTTGCCGCTGAATTGGTCGAAATCTTTTTCAATATAGGGGAGATCAAAAGACTTTAATTCCAGAAAATTAGAGGCAAACATAGTGTTTTCTCTGGAAGAATTCCTTAATGTAAGAATTGAACCGGGTTTTATAGCGCAAGAAGGAATATCAACTTTCCTGCCATTTACCAGTATATGTCCGTGACGAACGATTTGTCTGGCCTGACGTATGGAATTAGCAAATCCGATACGGTAGACAAGGTTGTCCAGCCGGCATTCGAGTGCTTTTAACAAAGCGACGCCGGTAATTTCTTTGCTCTTTTTGGCATTTACAAGGTAGCGGACAAATTGTTTCTCCAGAATACCGTAATAGGCTTTAATTTTTTGTTTTTCCAGCAGCTGAAGGCCATATTCGGATAACTTCCGGCCCGAGCGGCTATTATCTTTAGTTGCCCGTTCCATTGCTTTAGGATGACCAAAAATATTTACACCCAGCCGCCGGCATAATTTAAAGCGTGGATCTCTTCGCGTAGCCATATTGATGATTCCTTCCTTTTGTAAAATGTAATGGTGATCAAAGTCACTTCTATATCCTAACATAAATGAGAATGATATTCAATATCATTGAAAGAGATAAAGAAATAAATTGACTTTTTCTGAGGGTAAGACTAGTGTAAAACTATCCGAAGTCGTATTGAGCACGTCTATAAGGGCGAGCGGTAAGGAGGGGCGAATGGAGTGAGCAGTGTTGAATTACTTTTTGGAACTTTAGCAGGTGGCGTCTTATCGTTTTTTTCTCCCTGCATATTTCCTTTGCTTCCCGTGTATTTGGGGTATTTATCAGGCGAAGATGAATTACTCTCCATGCAGGATGTGGATAGAACTGCAAATAAACAGGCACAGCGTAAGCTGCAAATAAATGTACTGGTATTCGTTGCTGGAATTAGTACCGTATTTATTATACTTGGTGTTATTGCTGGTACGATGGGTGCGTGGCTGATTGAGTCTGCGCCTGTACTTGTAAAAGCTGCAGGAGCGGCAGTAATAATTCTCGGTTTATTCCAGTTAAATTTGATTAACTTACCGATTCTTCAACAGGGCAGAAGATTTGCATTTGACAGGGCTCAAGGCGGATATGCCAGGTCCTATGTGCTGGGACTGGCTTTTAGTTTTGGTTGGACACCTTGTGTCGGTCCGGTGCTCAGCTCTATTTTACTGCTGTCGACAACTCAGGGGGGGGCGCTGAACGCTGCTTTGCTGCTCCTGGTGTATGCAATAGGCTTTGGCTTGCCTTTTCTGATGATCTCGTTTTTTTTAGGCGTTTTTTTTCAACAATATAAGAAGGTGTATCCTTACCTAGAAGGCATCCGAATGGTTGGAGGCATCTTGCTGATTGTCATGGGCATTTTGCTATTCACAGATCAATTAAATATTCTTCAAGGGTTGTAAAGGCAGTTTAGTGGTAAGCGAACAAAGTGTTAATACAAAGGATTTTTTTATCATACCAGAGAAGGATATATACCAGATTCCGTAAGGCAGGTGGCTGAAATGAAAATAGGTGCACGCATTATTAAGACAGGAATTGCTGTTACAATAACGATGTTTATCTGCAAAATTCTAAATTTGGAACCAGCCTTCTTTGGTGCTGTTTCGGCTGTTATTAATATGCAGCCATCTATCTTTTTAACAGTGAAGACGGCGCGGGACCAGATTTTAGTGCATATTCTGGGTGTCAGCGCAGGCTTGCTGTTTGGTTATTTGCTTGGCGGTAATCCCTTAGTTATGGGGATTGTTACTATTCTAATGATTTCCGTGTATTTAAAATTGAATTTGCAAAGCGGGATTTCGATGGGGATTGTTGCAGCCGTTTTTGTTCTTGGTTCTAGTCAGGAGCAGTTCTTGCCTCATGCACTAAACCGGTCTGCTGTTATCTTTGCCGGATTAACTACTGCGATGCTAGTGAATATACTGCTGTGGCCACCTCGCTACAGTGAACAATTTAAGCTTAAGCTGCAGGAGAGCAGTGAAGAAGTTGCCCTTTATTTCTGCCAGGCTATTCAAGATTATGTTCAAATTGAAAATGCCAGGCCAGTCTTGGAGCAAAAATACAGGGAGAAAGTACATAAATTAAATCAGGAAGTGCGTCATTTGTCGGTGCTGCTGAAGCGAGAAGGAGAAGTTCTATCCTTTGCCTCATTGAAGCAGCGGGAATGGTTTGTCAGAGCGGAAAAGCTGCTTGACTATAATGAAACATTAACGGAAAAAGCCGATAGAATATATGAACTTGTTCCACAGCGGTTTGAGCGCAGGCTGGCGGCAGGCGCACTGCCGGTCAGCGATGAATTTAAGGTGATTCTTGAAATTCTGCAAAGTGGCTGTATATCAGTCAACCGGCTGACAGGCAAGCTGCAGAGGGCGATTATTGAGGAACAGCAAATCGAAGCGGAAGAAATTAGTGAAGACTATTGGGAAAAGCTTACTAAAGCAATTGAAGAATGGCAGCCGAAATTGACAGGGAGTTACTATATTCATCCATTAATTGAAGCTGCAGTGATGGCCAGCGAGATTAAGTGGGCATCCCGGCAGGCTAAAAAGCTGCTGCAGGAAGTGAATGCAAAATAAAAAGGAAAAAGGGGACTGTCCCCTTTTTCCTTTTTTATACTTGGTTATTCTGATGATCAGTAAACTGCCAGTATGTTTCAACATCATTGATGAGATTATTAATATGCTCGATCATAGCAGTACGGGCACGGGCTCCGTCGCCGCTTTCAATGCCCTCGATGATTCGCTGATGATCTACATTAGCAGCACTATGGACCTGAAACCGGATATGTTCTAATATGGGCGATAACTGAGTATCTTGCCGGATGAGCGCAATAGCAGCAGCAAGCACGCGATTTTGTGCCATTTTTACAATAATAGTATGGAACTCAACGTCTTCGGCGGACGCACCTTCGCTGAATTCGCGGATAGAGCGCTGGCGGGCTAATACCGACTTTAAGGCTTCAATTTCACCCGGCTTAGCTTGAAGTGCAGCAAGGTAAGCCAACTCGCCTTCAATTGCCCGGCGGGCAATCAGCACCTCCAGCAACTGTTCCCGGGTATGTCCCTGAACGGCAGCCATTAATTCCTGGCCTTGTTTTAATCTGTGGGCTCTGCCAACGAGTTCATTAAGCCGTTCGCTGCCCAGATCAGAGAGCTTTCGACCCTGGAAGCCTGCTTTTTCAGTAAAACCTGCAATATCCAGGTCGCGCAAGATTCTGCCGACTGTGGCTTCACTGCACGCATGACCCATGGACTGAAGCTTGATGGCAATTGAGCCGCAGCCCATTGGCCGGCCGCTGGCTTCACCAATTATTAAAAGTATGTCATACTCTAAATTTTCCTTACTGCTAAGCAACTGTCTTCCCCCTAAGAACTAATTCGCTTCAACATAATTCTAGATAGGAAGCAGCAATTCCTTTACAGCAAGAATAAAGCTACGATGGTTGTTGCTGTAAAGCCAAGGACAACAGGAATAAAATTTTTGCGGGCTAAATCGATGGGATTTACTCCTGTTATTGCGGCAACGGGGATGAGACCCCAGGGAATGATTGTTCCACCTCCGGTCCAAACACCGGCAATTTGACCAAGAGCAGCCAATGTAGCCTTATCAATTGTAATGGCTTTGTCAAACGTAGCAGCCACAGCGCCTACAAGCGGCAAAGGGGAGAAGCCTGAGCCGTCAAGACCAACTACTATGCCTGTAAATAGTGTAACAACAGCAACAAACGCTTTGTTCAAAGGGATCGTTTGTGATAAGGCTATGCCAAAATCCTCAAGAAAGCCGGTAGCCGCTTTGGCTTCCAAAATTGTTTTGGCAAGCTCTCCTTTACCGAGGAAGAAGAAGCCGCCGATGATGATAACAGGTGCAAATATCTTGATGCCAAACATGAACCCACCGCGAATATAATCAGTAACCTTTTCAAGACCCTGCCAGCGATACTTCAAGACGGTACCCAAGGTCAAAATGAGTACTGCTGTTGCACCTAATAGCGCAGTTGCATCACCACCTCGCAATTGTAACTGCCACATGGCTGCAACATCCAAGGCGAAGGCCAGCGGTGTGAGAATTGCTAAGAAATAGGACAGCCAGTTTACCTCCCGCTGCACTTGACTCGCAGTTAAGGCGAGTTGCTCTGCTACGATTCTTTGGGGGTCCTTCGCCATATCACGCTTCAAAATAATATAAGCTGTAACGGTAGTAACAAGGCCCATTGTAATCGACAAGGGAATACTGGCTGCAATGATTGGTGAAGGATCGGAAAAGCCTGCTGCCTTGGCGGTAATTGTCGGTGCCCCTTGAATTACGTAATCGGTAGATAAAGCAATTCCGTGACCAAATAAGTTCATTGCCATAGCAACTCCCATGGCAGGTAGTCCGGCGCGGACTGCTGCCGGGAACAAGATGGCACCAATGAGTGCTGTTGCCGGGGAAGGCCAAAAAAACCAGGAAGCGAGCATCATTGACAGACCGACTGTCCAGAAGGCAATGCCCGGGTTAACCATTATGCGGGCAGCGGGACTCATTATTAAATAGTCGGCACCGGTATCACTCAGCAATTTGGACAGGGCTACAATTAGGGAAATTACCACAATAATTCCCCAGAACTCATTACCGGCGACGATCAAGGCATTAAATATAGTCGAAACACCGCTGATGAAGCTATGTTTATACAGCCAGCCGACAGTGAGCAAGCCCAAAATACAGGGAATAATGGGATCTTTTCTTAGACCCATCACTACAATTACTACACCAACCCAGAAGAGAAACAACCAGTGGGCGGCAGTTAACTCTATTGTCATGAGGCATCCCCCTCTTTAACAGGCGGCGGGTTTTTTAATATACCGGTCATACCTGCAGTTTCTACACGGTCTTTAATAGCGGCGATATCGGTAGAATATAAGTTGTTATCCAGCATCCGTTTGAAATAGTTAGCGCCAGAGAAGGTGTATTTTTTGGTAAGTCCTTCTTTGGTCTGCATCATTTCTTTTACGTGAGAGATAGCATCTCCGCAGGCCAGGGCAGCGGGAAGCTCAAGTAAATCAGCACCAAGGGAAAAACGGCCTGCGTTATGTCCGGCAAGTGTGCCTGTGACAATGGCTTCCGTATGGCCTACCAGTAAACCAGCTTTTTCCCCTCCGCAGAATACATTAACCAGTCCTGTTACCTTTAATGCATTATTCCGGGGCAGCATACCAAAATAACGCATGGAATTGCCGATGCCGCCGGCATAAGGATCTTCAAACCGCGCATTGGTACAGCCGGGAATTTGCCGTAATATATCCAGCGGGTAATACGCACTCATGAGTTTCGCGTGGCCTGTATCCAGTAAAATAATGTTTTCGGCAAATTCTTTCAGAGCATATTGCTGGCAAGCTTTTTGAGAAAGGGTGTCCATGCTTTTTTGCAGTGAAGGGGGAATTGCAATGACACAGACACCGGTGAGTTCCAGTTCTTCCTGTATTTCCGTAGAGAGAGAGTCTTTATGCAATTTGCAGGAGCCGCTCATTGCACCTAAGGTACCATCAGGCTTTTCACCAATCACTTCTTTTATCCCGGCTTTTCCAGCAATGCTAAGACGTGGTCCGAAAGTTGGGCAGCGGTAGATACACATAACACAGCCATTACCATACTTCATACAATTGCCTTGAGGGCCTGCCGTGCCGGTAGTATCTACGAAAGCATCCCCACTGATTTCCAGTACTTGATTACTATGGAGCGTATCGGCAATTACTTTCGTGATTCGACCATTGTCAACAACGATATCTCTTACCCGGGATTTTAGGTGAAGCTTTACTCCTGCTGCAAGCAGCGCTTTCTTGACAGCGGGCTCAATTGTCGAAACATCATATAAGGTAACATGTTTGTGTCCCGGAAATTGAACATTTTTGTGACGGGCGTTGGCATCACATATTTCAAAAAGATCACCACCACCCATGGCAATCATTTCTTCTGTTGCCGTAAAGCGGCCGTTATTGCGCATAATGCCGCCGACCAAACCTGTTCCTAACAGCATATCTGCCCTTTCTAACAGAACAACCTCACAACCGGTTTTGCGTGCTGCCAGTGCAGCGGCTGTACCTGCCCATCCGCCACCAACGATTACTACTGTCTTTGCCATTGTACATTACCTCCTAATATGTTTTCGATAAAATTGCTGCTACTAATCCTTTCTAAGAAATAAGAGTAGATAGAAAGAGAGCTCTTCCTATCTACTCAGCAGTGAGTAAAGGTAGTTAGTTACTTGGAATGAGAGTGGCATTCATGCGATGAATGCACATCAATGATGAGGGGCGACGAAACACAATGAATTTTATCTATTAATTTGCGTAATTCGTGTGTTTTTTACAAAGTCCTGCACAAAAGTCAAAAAAAACAAGAGTAATAAAAATAATATTTTTTCATAGTAGACAAATGTAGTTTATTTATAATATACTAAAGTTAATAAACGTCGCTCATCATGTATGAGTAGATAAAATAGTGTATTTCCGATGTAGTGTAAAATTGATGGTTTATTTGCTCATCTGTGATGAGTTAAATAAAAAGAGGAGGTAACTCTATGCTGCCTGATATTGCAAATCGATTAGACAATATTCCCTTTGCTGGAATACGAAAGGTATTTCAGCGAGCGAATGAGTTAGAAGCACAAGGGAAGAAAGTAATTCATTTTGAAATTGGCCGCCCTGATTTTGATACACCTGGTCATATTAAAGCTGCAGTGAAGACCGCATTAGACAATGGCCACGTTCATTATGCGCCTAATGACGGCATACCAGCACTCAGGGAAGCACTTGCCATGAGGCTGAAGCTTGATAAAAAGCTGAACTACAATTCACAAAAAGAAATTATGGTAACAGCTGGGGGCCAAGAAGCGCTATACTTAACATTTTTGAGCTTGCTTAATGAGGGTGATGAAGTAATCATTCCTAATCCGTGTTTCGGACCGTTTGGCTTAGCGATACAGCTGGCTGGTGGTGTTGCAGTAAAAACACCACTGCTGCCTGGACAGAATTTCTTTTATGATCTAGAAGCTGCTAAGCTTCTACTTTCTCCCCGGACAAAAGCAATTATTGTTAATTCACCACATAATCCCACCGGAGGTGTGTTAACCGCAGCACAAATGAAGGAGGTTGTGAATTTTGCCTGTCGGCACGATTTAATGCTCATTTCTGATGAAGCATATGACAAAATGCTGTATGATGATAGCTTTGTGTCTCCGGCAACCTTTCCGGGGATGAAAGAGCGGACGGTGATATGCGGAACCTTGTCCAAAACATATGCAATGACTGGCTGGCGTATTGGCTACATTGCCGCTCCGGAGCATATTATTGGCGCAGCAGTACGGCTGCAGCAAAATATTATGTTGTCTTTATGTACTTTTGCCCAGCATGGGGCTGTAGCGGCTTTGACCGGACCACAGGAATGTGTTGAAGCTATGATGAGCGAATTTGCCCGTCGCCGGAAGCTCGTTCTGGAAATGATCGGACAGATTCCGGGACTTGCTTTAACCGGTAGTCCGGGAGGCGCTTTTTATGCTTTTCCGAAAATTACATTGCCTGGCATATCTTCAGGTCAAGTTACCGACTATTTGCTGAATCATGCAGGAGTAGCAGTAGTTGATGGCTCAGCTTTTGGAGATGGAGGTAACGATCATTTCCGCTTATCTTATGCAGTATCGTATGAAGATTGCCGCATTGGACTGGAGCGTATTGCTAAAGTTATGCAGATGTTTGCGCAAAGAAGCCTGTAAAAGGGGATTCGCATGATTTAAGGATGAAGGATAGGTGATAAGATATGCCGGTTGTTGTAAGTACAGTGCCCAAATGGCGGTTTGACACCTCTGAGGTGGTCGTGCCGTCTGAATGGAAGGTCATTTTTTGTAATCCGGCAAATGAAAAGGAGTTAGCGGAGGCTTGTAGAGAGGCGGATTGTCTGTTAGTGCTGGCCAGCTTTCCCGAAGTTACGGCTTCGGTACTGCAGCAGCTCAAGTCCGTTAAGCTTATTCAGGCAGTTGGCGCTGGTTATGACCGCATTGACGGTAAGGCAGCCGCAAAACTTGGGATACCGGTTGCAAACGTACCGGGAGCAAATGCGCAAACCGTCGCAGAATTTACGGTAGGTTCAATCATTGCCTTGCAAAGGCAGCTTGTGGTAGCTGATCGTGAAACCAAGGCCGGAAGATATAGTGACATTCGTAAGAGCTTATTAACAACCGGTTTACAGGAAATTGCAGGTAGCACAGTAGGCTTGATAGGTCTGGGGGCAATTGGCCGTCAAACAGCCAAAATATTGAAGTTTCTCGGTGCATCCATATATTATTACGGCCGGTCCCGCCAGTCTGCAGCTCTGGAAGCGGAGCTTGGAATACAGTACCAGTCATTGTCAAAATTGCTGACACAGAGCGATATAGTAAGTGTCCACGTTCCCTTAAATGATCAAACCAGGGGGCTAATCGGTCATGCGCAATTGAGCCTGATGAAGCAGGGGAGCTTGCTAATTAATACGGCACGGGGAGAAGTTATTGATGAATTGGCCTTGGCTGAAATGTTGGAAGCAGGCCGCCTGGCGGGAGCGGCAGTAGATGTTACTTATCCGGAGCCGCCGCCAGCCGATCATCCGTTGCTGACGCTTTCTCCTGGAGCTCGGGAACGGTTGTTGATTACACCTCATATTGCGGGTGTTACGGTAGGGTCTTTCCGGTGCATGCTGAAGCAGGCTTTGCAGAATATTGACAGGGTGCTGCATCAGGAAGTCCCGCACAATGTAGTAAATGGTTTGTAGGTGTCAAAAGAAAGGGGGGCTGACAAAATGAAAAAGGTATTAATCACTTCGAAGGCTTTTGGGAGCCAATTGGATGGCGGACATCGCAAGGAGCTTATTACGTTTTTTCAGGAAAACGGATGGCATCTAATTTGGAATCCGGCTGACCGCGCTATGAGTGCAAGCGATATTATCAATACAGATACTGAGCATCCATTGGATGCAATTGTGGTTTACTCCAGTTCTGATGAAATTAATAAAGAGGTTTTTGCTCACTGCCGAAACCTGAAAGTTGTGGCGAGACATGGTGTAGGCATTGAGAACATTGATACTGCAGCAGCACAAAAGGCAGGTGTTCAGGTAAAAACAACAGCAGAAATGCCTGGACACGAAACAGTAGCTGATTTGACGTTTGCTCTCATGCTTTCTGTGGCAAGAAAAGTAACGATTATTGATTCACAGCTGCGCGCAAATAACTGGTACCGCCCGATCAGCAGTGATGTTTGGGGCAAGACGCTTTCCGTTATTGGCCTGGGGCGCATCGGCAAGGCGGTCATTAAACGGGCTCAGGGCTTTGGGATGAAAATCCTTGTTCATACTAGTCACCCTGACCTGGACTATTTTGCAGAAAACAACATTACGTTATGTTCAAAGGATGAATGTATTGCTAAAGCTGATTTTCTTACTCTCCACTGCTCTCTAAATGAAGAGACAAGAGGCTTGATCGGTGTGCGGGAGTTATCGTTAATGAAACCTACAGCATATTTAATTAATACAGCCAGAGCCGGTCTCGTGAATCAGGATGCATTGCTTGCAGCAATAAAAAACAAACAAATTGCCGGTGTGGCAACGGATGTATTTGATATTGAGCCTGTTGTGGATGATCCTTTAATCAAGGAAAACCTTGATTCGGTTGTTGCGACAGCGCATGTAGGATCCTATACTTTTGATTCTATTAAGCGAATGGATTTTTTGGTTGCCGAAAACATTGTCAGGGCTGTTTCTTAGGGTTCTTTGCTCTTAAACAGGTGTTTTAGCATGAGTGTCAAACTACTTCTTAAAAGAAAAGCTACAGTGAGGAGTAAACAATGAGTCATTTTTTTGCCTTTTTGTCTCGCATGAAATTAATCCAAAGATGGGGCCTTATGCGCAATGTGGCAAAGGAAAACATCCAGGAACATAGTCTACAGGTGAGTATGATTGCGCATGGTCTAGCGGTTATCCGCAATACCTATTTTGAGGGTAATGTCGATTGTGCGAAAGTTGCGCTCCTTGGTATGTATCACGAAGTATCAGAAGTCTTTACCGGTGATATGCCGACGCCTGTAAAATATTTTAATCCTGAGATCCGGGATGTTTATAAGGGAATTGAGGCTTTAGCGCAAAAAAAACTGCATAACATGCTGCCCCAAGAGCTAAAAGCCAGCTACCAGTATCTCTTGATCAAAGAGGAGAGAGATGCTGAATTATGGAGCATTGTTAAAGCAGCAGATAAACTTAGTGCATATCTAAAATGTTTGGAAGAGCTGAAGGCCGGAAATCAAGAGTTTTCTGTAGCTGAAAAAATGATTAAGCAGGAATTGAACGAGTGTCCCCTGCCGGAAGTGAAATACTTCATGGAAGTATTTATGCCAAGCTTTTTATTGTCTTTGGATGAACTAAATGAGGAATGAAACAAGCATAAAACAGCTGCTCGTACCGGATGGTATGGGCAGCTGTTTTATGCTTACATTGCATTTCTAAATTCCAATGGAGTTTTCTTCGTAAATTTCTTGAAAAGAACCGTGTAATAATTCTGGTTGTTAAACCCTACAGAAAGAGCAACATCCAGGATAGAACCATGATCTTTTCGCAGCAGCTCTTTACTTTTCTCAATACGAACTTCATTTAAATAGTGAGAAAAAGTTTTTCCTGTTTCTTTTTTAAAAAGACTGCAGAAATAACATTTACTGATAGAGAGTGACTTAGCCACCTCACTTAGTGTAATAGGCTCATGATAGCGTGCATCAAGACAATCAAGTGCCTTTTTTACATATAAGCTATATGGCATTTTATAAAATTTTTTCACTTTTTGTTTTACATATAAACTATCTGCTGCAATATTGCGGACTAATGTAATGATATGAGGAATGCAGCAGTCGGGCTTATACAAGATGCCGGGAACAACGGTTTTCGGAGTGGTTGTATAAGGACCGAGAATATGCAGTCCTCTATTACTGTTTTTGGTGCAGATTAGAAATGCCGTATAAGAGAGCGGGCCGGTACAGATCATAGTTGCTGCCTGTTCGCCGCTAGACCCCAGGAGCTGCTGCTTGGCCTGTTCAAAAATATTTTGCTGGTCGAATAAGCTTTCCAGTTGCCTGGTATAGCCTGCTGAGCAAATGAGCGTGCCATCAAATTCAAAAGAACAGATAGGGATATGAGTACATAAAAACGTTTTATGAATGGTTTCCTGAATATGTTCTTTTACTTGCAATGCGATCCCCCCGTAAAAGTCTTTTGCAAAATAGCTAAATATCGCAATAAAAGTAGTAATATTTTGATAAGAGAATAGATAAAAAAATGATACGTTAATTGAGAAGGATAATCGGTATCAATTTATCTATAGTTAAAATAGTACTTAAGTAATGGCAAAGAAGCAAGACTTTTTTGTAAAGGCGGTCAAACAACAGCCTGTTGCCGTTATAAGGTAAAGGGAGCAGACGATGAAAAGAAAAACTTTAATTTTACTAGCAGGCATTATGCTGGTCATACTGAGTGGTTGCAGCCAGGAGAAAGAAACAAAGGCTGTAGTAAAAAATACCGGTCAAGTCAGGACAGTACAATATCTGGGTAAGGAATATACCGTTCCTGCCGGGATCGAGCGAATTGTTATTACTGGTGCACTTGAATCTTTGGAGGATGCAGTATTATTGAATGTGCAGCCTGTAGGCGCTATGACAGTTGGCGGTTCCTTCCCGGCTATATTGGCGAGCATTACGCAAAAGACCGTACCGATAGGTGAACAGAAACAACCTAATTTTGAAGCTATTTTAAAGCTGGCACCAGATATTATCTTAGGTAGTGATAAATTTCCCGCAGGCACTGCTGCACAACTGCAGAAAATTGCCCCTACTATCCCTGTCTCGCACATTGCCACCGCTGGTGAAGCAAACTTGCTGCTATTGGCAGATTTGACCGGTAAGCAGAGCGTGGCTGAAGAAATTCTGCAAAAGTACCATGAGCAAGTTAAGCAAATACAAGCACAGCTTCAGGAAAATGTGAAAGGGAAGAAGGTTATTGCTGTAAGATTTCGGGCAGGCAATATTAATATTTATCCGGAAGATGTTTTCTTTAATGAAATTCTTTATAAAGAATTAGGGCTGGTGGTGCCTGCAGAAATAAAGGCTGCTAAGGCTCAGGAAATTCTTTCGCTGGAAAAGCTGAGTGAGATGAATCCGGATGTCATTTTCCTGCAGTATGCAGCTGGAGAAAACCTTGCACAGCCTAAGGGCTTGCAGGATTTGCAGCAGAATGCTATTTGGAATAACTTACAGGCAGTTAAAAATAAACAAGTCTTTGTTAATGTAGTTGATCCTTTAATTCAAGGTGTGGCTATCGGTGGAAAACAGCAATTTTTGCAGGCCATTGCCGCAACATTGCAATGAAAAAAGGTAATAAAGTGAGCCTAATACTTACAGTTTCGCCAGTCTTACTGCTTGGTGTGACTATGTTATCGATTTTTTGTGGTGCGAAGACGATCGGCCTGGAAACGATCTTTGCTGCATTTTTGCATTTCAATCCGGCCGACGTTGATCACCAGATTATTATGAGCTCCCGTGTGCCCCGGGCTTTGGGAGCCTTGCTCATCGGCGGTGCTTTGGCCGTCTCAGGAGCGTTGATGCAGGGGATTACCCGTAACTATTTAGCTTCTCCGGGGTTAATGGGGATTAGCGACGGATCAGCACTAGCGGTTACGGTAAGTATGCTGGTGCTGCCAGATGCTACTGTTACTGAGCAGATGATCTACTCTTTCTGTGGATCAGGAATTGGTGCAGGCTTGGTTTTTGGTCTTGGCGCGGTGCTGCACAGGGGACTTTCTCCCGTCAGACTAGCCATTTTAGGAGCGGTCATTGGAAGTTTTTTAAGCAGTATAGCAGCGATATTGGCGTTGTATTTCCAAATTTCCCAGGATATCAGCTTTTGGTACAATGCACGTCTGCATCAAATCAATCCGGATAGTATTCGCCTTGCTGGCGGGATTATTGTGACTGGAATAATGGCAGCCTGGTGGTTGTCCCGTTCCGTTACAGTTCTTTCTCTAGGTGAAGAAGTAGCGGTGAGTCTTGGTCAAAGAATAATAGCAGTGAAAATAGCTGTTGCTGTTATTGTTATGCTTTTAACCGGTGCAGCAGTGGCGCTGGCGGGGAAAGTTGTTTTTGTCGGTTTAATTATTCCTCATATAGCCCGCTTTTTCGTTGGAGTAGATTATCAATGGGTTATTCCTTGTTCTGGGGTATTAGGAGCAGTATTTTTGGCTTTGGCCGATGTGGGAAGCCGCTTTTTAAACTATCCCTTTGAGACGCCGGTAGGCGTAATTACATCTCTGATTGGCGTGCCATTTTTTCTCTATCTGGCACGAACAAAAGGAGGAAATAAGGTTGTTTAACAGCAAAGAGCGTCAATTCAGGGCAGTAATCGCAACTGCAGCATGTCTTTTAGGGATAGTCCTGTACTTTAGTTTGACTTATGGCATATTTACTATAACGTTTCGCGAGGTGATCAATACTCTCTTAAGGATTGAGCCTGCTAAGGAATATGACTTGTTACTGTTTCAGTTTCGCATGCCCCGTATTGTGATTGCCGCTCTAGTGGGTGCTGGTTTAGGCCTGGCGGGAGTTGTTCTTCAGGGAGTATCCCGCAATGGCCTTGCAGATCCCGGTATTTTAGGCATTAATGCCGGAGCGGGCCTGGGGATTGTTTTGTTTTTGTTTTTTGTTCAAGGGAATTTTACAGCACTTGGCTGGCTGGCTGTGCTGGCTATGCCGCTCTTTGGCTTGGCCGGCGGATTAGGGGCCATGCTCTTGGTGTGGTTGTTTTCCTGGGAGAATGGAAGGCTTAATTCAGAACGCTTTCTGCTGACGGGAATTGCTATTAGTGCAGGACTTAGTGCCGCATCCTTATACCTGACTTTGAAGATGAATCCTGCTGATTTTCACATGGTGGCTGTGTGGCATACGGGCAGCATTTGGAATGCTAACTGGGAGTTTATTACTGCTACCCTGCCGTGGTTTGTTCTATTAGTGCCAATTCTCGTGTGTAAGGCATCCGTGCTGGATATTTTTCAACTGGAAATAAGCAGTGTGCGCAGTCTGGGCGTTTCAGTGGAGAAAGAACAGATCATTTTGTTGCTTGCCAGTACCGGTTTGGTTGGTGCCTGTGTCGCAGTAGCAGGAAATATTAGTTTTGTAGGACTGATCATTCCTCATATTGCTAAAAGGCTGGTAGGTATTCAACATAATCGCGTGATACCTGCAGCCATATTTTTGGGAATGCTGCTGGTAGTGACGGCCGATTTTGCTGCGAAGAATTTGTTTGCCCCGGCGGAAATATCAGTGGGAATTGTGATATCCCTACTGGGCATACCGTATTTTATTTATTTGCTGTATAAGGCAAAAGCATAAAGAAGGAGTACGAACCCTATGGGTATATTACATGCAAAAAAATTGCAGGCAGGCTATGAAAGCCATCTTGTTTTCCAGGAGCTTGATCTAACCATCGCGGCAGGAAAAATAACAACAATTATCGGCCCTAATGGTTGTGGAAAATCAACGCTGCTTAAGACAATGGGGAGAATACTCAAACCCCGGCAGGGTACAGTTTACCTGCAAGGACAGGAATTGAGCCGGATGGACACAATGATGATTGCCCGGAAGCTTGCGTTGCTGCCGCAAAATCCAGCGGCGCCGGGCGAATTAAAAGTAGAGGAATTGGTTGCCTATGGCCGCTTTCCTCATTGCCGCAAGCTGCATCAGCCTACAGCTGATGATCGGGCTATTATCGAGTGGGCGATGGAAGTTACTCAGGTTGCTCCTTTTCGCCAACGGGAAATTGGCAACTTATCCGGCGGCGAACGGCAGAAAGTCTGGCTGGCCATGGCTTTGGCGCAGGAGACGCAAATACTGCTGCTGGACGAGCCAACAACTTATCTTGATATGTCTCACCAGTTGGAAGTGCTGAAAATTGTGGAGCAGTTGAACCAGCGCCATCAATGTACAATTGTTATGGTGCTTCACGATATTAATCATGCTGCCCGGTTTTCCCATGAAATAGTTGCTATGAGAAAGGGAGCGATCCTCGCGGCAGGCACTCCACTTGAAGTCATTACACCGGAAGTGCTGCGGCAGGTATTTGAGATTGAAGCAAGAGTGCTAGTAGAGGAAATAAGCGGCGCGCCTGTATGCTTTAGTTATGATACTATTCAATAACAGCAGCGTTTCCTGCGGAGGAAGTATGACCGCAATAATAGAGAAAATAATGCTTGGCACAAGAGAAATTACGATATTGCTGCCGCCTGACTATGTAAAAGGAAGGGAGAATTTTGCAGTTGCCTATATCCATGATGGCGGGGACTTGCTGTATAAGCAATTAGCAGCTGTAACGGAATTAATGGCCGGAGGCAAATTAGCGCAGATTATCTTTGTCGGTATAGCTGCAGAGCAGCGTCTGGACGACTATACTCCCTGGCCGGCAGCGGCACTTGCAGCAGGATACCGTGATTTTGGTGGAAAAGGAGATCAATACCTTGCTTTTGTGGTAAACGAAGTAAAGCCGTACATCGATAGGAAATATCGTACCAGTACCAGTCCTGAGCATACCGGGATTATCGGGGCATCGCTGGGGGGGCTGATTTCTCTCTATGCGCTATACCGATATCCTGACATTTTTGGCAGATTTGGCTCTATTTCAGGGTCTTTCTGGTATGAGGGTTTTATTGAGTTTGTGAAAGAGAACCGGTTACAAAACATGAAAAGCCGGATTTATATGGATGTGGGCAGCCGGGAAGGTGCTGGGAAAAATAATATTCAACGGGAAATGCTTATACGGACCGGTGAAGTATATAATCAGTTCCTGGAGCAGGGCTTGCCTGCTGCTAATTGCAGGTATTGGATCAGTGAGGGAGATACGCATGGGCAGCTTTATTTTATGCAGCGATTTCCCGCTGCACTGAACTGGTTATATCCCCTGAAATAAGGGCTGTGGCATTAAGAAATTAGTGCGATGGCCCGCTCGTATACAGGAGGAAAAATCCCGATTACGTACTTTTGGCAATTACCCCAAAAGTACCAAAAATGCTAGGCCTATCTTCCAATAGCCTTGGAAAACTGCCAGCTTACTAAAATTCGTAAACTCGCTATCGCTCAAACAGTACGAATTTCTTAACGTAAGCCGGCAGTTTTCCATCCTTCGGACCGGCTATTTCCAGAAGGGCCAAAAAGACGGGAAGAGATACGAAGGAACCGTAATCTCGTGAAAAGCCAAAAGAGGAGGTGCCTCAAGCGTTAGTGAGACAGCTCCTCTTTTGCGTGTAATGATGGCTATATTCTCTGGGGAATAGGTGGCAGCTTAGCAGCAAAATCAAAGAAATCAGTATAGGAGCCCCGGTAATCTGTGACAATTTCGCCGCCTCTGTGAATGATGTGATCATCAATCAAATATGTTTTAATTCCTACTTTGCGAGCAGCAAGATCCTCCTGAACATCATTGCCAACCATTAGACAGTTTTCCGGTGATTCGTTGATACTAGTTAAAACCTCACGAAAATAGGCCGGATTAGGCTTACAGTAACAATTATTCTCGAAAGAGGAAATGTAGCTGAAGTCAGCTGCATTAAGTCCAGCCCAATTAAGGCGGTGTATATTGGCTTTTATCGGGAAAATAGGGTTTGTTGCAACAACAAGCTGATAGTTTTTTTCTTTCAGTATCTTGATAGTAGCAGCAATTTGAGGATGTGGCGGCAGAATTTCCTGTAAGTTGAGGAATGCTGAATCGTAAAAGGAAGAAAAACGCTCAATATAAACCTGGATATCTCCTGGTATGAGCGTTGCAAGATGCTTAATAAATACTTCTTCATTTCTACGGTTTTCCTGATTATGCAGCATTGCATTAGTTGCAGAAAGTACATGCGTAATCAATTGTTTTCCGTCTATTAAATCAGCAAAAAAAATACTTAATTGTTTGCAGTAGTTTTTAGTGAATTGTTCGAGGCTCATAGGCAGCAAGGTGCCGTCTAAATCAAATAAAATAGTTTTCATTATTGTACTCCTTGTAACGTGCAAGCTATTAACAATATTAGAAAATTGTATCAGGTACTTTATCAATGTGCAACTGCATAAAGGGAAGAAAGAAGCAAAAGGCTGGCAGACCGCAAGGGTCTGTCAGCTTTTTTATCAGTTTAGCTTATTTAGCTTTTTTAGCAAAAGTACCGGCACACTCAGAATAATCGCCTTGTCTGATCCGGGCTACTTGAGACGCAGCGAATTGCTGAGCGTGTTCCAGTGTGTCGAAAGTCAGCTTACCACTTTTGATCCAGTAAGAATAGTACTCTAAGTCCAGCTCTTTATGGGTAATGGCTACCGTAAAGCGGTCTTCTTCGTGTTTTTCCAGTAGGATGGTACAGTCAGGCTGTTCGCTAATCCATTCACGCTTAATTATGCCCCAGTCAACGGTTTCTTTATAGTGAAATTCCATCGTCACATTACCTCCTTATTAGCTTAAATTTGAGTGACAGTTCTTTTAGCAAAGCCTGGTAGGAACTTCTATCAAGGCACTAATTTTTCTTAATTTGGATATTCCATATTATACTAATACTTCCTGCTAGGTTTTGATATTAATAAATAATTATTTTAATTATTAAAAAATGAAAAAGATAAATAAATAATGTTAAATAATTATTATTATCTATTGAAATTTCTCCATTAATGATTTACAATAGTTTCAATAAATAAAATAAAAATTAGTTAATAATAATTATCGTTAAGAGGTGTACATAATGGAGAATAAAAAAGAGGATATTATTCAATTATCAGAAGAAGAAATTGCTGAAGTTTTTCGTGAGGCTAATAGGATTTTAAGCGAATTATTCCAATCAGAAGAACTCGTCTGAGTTTTCTTTACCATAAGTTGCGTAACAGGGTCTCTTGCAGGAGCCTGTTTTCTTTTTTTGCACATGAAACGTATAAGGCATGGGCAAAATTAATATAAGCTTTAAGGAGGTGCCTGTTATGAATTATTTTCATTGGGGAGCGAGGATGATCTGTAAGAGTTCGCCGGCGCTGCTGCTGCTTGGCGGAGCGGCACTGGCATGCTGCTCACAGCCTGTGCGCCGGGGATTACATCGTATGGCGGTTCAAGCTACAAAGGGAATTTTAATTGTTAATGATGAAGTAAAGAATTTAGCGTCTAAAACATCTGCTACCCATACTTGTACAAAATGTCATGGCCGCCGTTTGGCTGTGGCGGCTGTCGGCGGCGTTTTAACGGTAAAAGAAAAAGCCGGTGCAGTCTGTAATCAATTCAGTACTATCGTTGAAGAGGCCAGAGTAAATCACGAGCTGAGCAGGCATATAGCACAAGATACGTCCAGCAATGATCAGTTCTATGATGAAGTGAATGATCTTGACAGGCCAAATCAAGTAGTAAAAAAACGAATAGTCGCTCAAAAAATTGTAGAGTGAGCAAACACATTTGACTTATTTAAAGGAATCTGTTACATTAATAATAATTACAGATTGCCCTAAAGGGGAGTAGCTATCAAGATAGAATCAACATACGGCTTGCGCCTGGTTCTATCGTTGGTTAATTGCCAATCAGCGAGACCTTTAGTATAGTTTTCTATACTAGATGTCTCCTTTTTATTTAGTTGCCCCTATGGAGACGTTAACCCTTCGGTATAGAAAACTATACCGAAGGGTTTTTTAATCTTATTAGTCTATTTTAAAAGGAGTGAAGGTATATGGAATTTCTGTCAACTGAGTTTTTATGGGCCCTTCTGTCAATTATTTTTATCGATCTGGTACTTGCTGGTGATAATGCCATTGTTATTGGTATGGCTGCGCGCAAACTTCCGCTAGAGCAGCAAAAAAAAGCAGTTATCTGGGGGACTGCAGGAGCTATTGGCATTCGCTTACTTTCGACACTTGTTGTAGTGTGGCTGCTTAAAATTCCTGCTCTTATGATCATAGGTGGTATATTGCTCATATGGATAGCATGTAAACTGTTAATCGAAAAAAAGGAACATGATCTTGGCGCGCCTGATAGTCTTGCAAGTGCTGTAAAGACGATAGTAATTGCCGACGGTGTTATGGGAATTGATAATGTAATCGGTGTTGCAGGCCTGGCACACGGGAATATGACCTTAATAATCATAGGAATATTAATTACTATTCCTATCGTTATCTGGGGCAGTACAGCGTTTATCAAACTGATAGAACGCTATCCGGCTATTGTCTACATTGGTGGCGGTATTTTGGCCTGGACCGCTGGTGGAATGATAGCCGGTGACGTTATCTTTGAAAAATACTTTTCAGGCGTTCCCTATATCCGTTCAATAGTTAGCTTTACTACCTTACTTGGTGTTATGCTTATTTCCTGGATGCATAATCGCAAAAAAGCTATCCGACCTGCCTAAGGGCAGGTCGGATTTTACTTAATTGAATGATTATCGGCTCTGGACTTTAGCTCTAAGGTGCAGTTAGTAGGTGATAAGCGCCGTGAGTTGAGAATAACGGTTACGGTGCAGGCATTAAGCAAGAGTCCTGCCCCAACAGGCGACAAGAGACGCAAGGTGGCTAACAACATACCTGTGCCATTAAACCAGGTAGTCAAAATTGCATTCTGACGAATGATTTCATTTGTCTGCTGGCTAAGACGGATAAGCTCATCTAGCTTTCGGGGATCATTGTCACAAATGACAACATGGGCTGCATACCCGGCTTTTTTTACTGAGTCCTGGCCGAGGGCAATAACAAGTTCATCAGCTAATGGTGACGGGACCGCAAAACTCTGGGGGGATAGTTGTTCAGCAAATTTTATTGCCTGTGCTTCTTTGATAAAAATACGTTGTTTGGCGGCAGCTAACATTGCTGCGTCGAGTGCGCTGCTCCGTGATAGTGCGGCGGTAACAGGACAGCCGGCTACTAATACGGCAAGACTGCGCATCGCATCGCGCGTTGTCAGATAAAGAATACCGGCAATACTCACAGCTAACAGCAGCCTTGCTTTATAGTGAATGGGGGAAGGTCTTCCTGTTAGAGGCCGGGATTGTGCTGCGGCGGAGACGGGGAAAGCGGTTTTGCACGGGAGCAACCTATTTAGATGCTGCTTAGTCTGCTGTTGCAGAGTATGCCCCGATAAATTAGTCATATATACCAGCCATAAAACAGACAGACCGGCAATACTTTCGCGCATCGTAAGCAAAATAAGAGTCAGGCTAAACAAGAGAAGCTCAGCATTGAGCTTTTTTTTCTCAGCTATTTTGTGAAAGCCGGACTGCAACACCGGATATCCGCCGATAATTGTTGCCAAGGCAGCTAGGCTGATAAGATAAGGAGAGGAGGAAAGCGGTGATTTCCCCAGCAGAAGACGTTTTATAATCAATGCGGAGATAACAGCTCCTGCAGCCAGAGGATACAGGAGCTGCAGCATATTCGCTGAAGCATTTTGTTCGTGAATTGGGTGCCACAAAGAGGTAGAGTCCGAGGTAAGCCGGAGCTGAATTGCACGATCAATCAGTTGTTCAATCTGTGGCAGGTTTAGCAGTCGAGGATTGAAATAGATCAGTGCTCTGCCTGTCAAAGGGTTGGCGGTAATGCTGCGTATCCCTTTCTCCTCTGATAAGCGGATGATTAACTGACAAGCAAGGGAGCGGTTGTTTCTAAGACCTCTAATTGCGATACGTAACCGGCCGGGAATTAAGGTATAATCTTTGTTTGTTATAACAGATGCGGCCAAGGCAATTGCTCCTTCCCGGTGCAGCTCCCTGCTGTTAAATGAAATTCCCTAGCTAAAAAAGATTTAAGCGTGCCCAGGAAACTCCGGCAAGCAAATTATCTTTAGAGGCTTTACTTTTTTGTTTAATGTAACCAAAGAATTGTCCCAAAAATGATTCCCAGATTTTTACGACTTCACTTTTTATTTGCGGTGATTGGCGTCTCAGTTCGATACTGATATCAATTGCCTCAATCAATTCCTGGTTAGCATTGTGAATTTTTTGCCTCAATAATTCAATAGTAGCCACTTATATCCTCCTAGCTTAGGCTTTATGCCAGATCGGGCCTAATGCTGTTTTCATTTGCTTCACAGGATGGAGGAAGTTCATCGTCCAGCTCGTCTTCAATAGAGTCTTTAAAACGTTCAAACTGGGCTTCACTTACCAAATCTTCAATATCCTCGCGGACGCCGCTGAATAAGCCCTGTGTGTGTTCCGTCAGGCCAATTACACCCTGCACCGCTTTCACTGCTAGAGGACGCAGTTTTTCCCTGACGCTTGGCAGTAATACGGCGCCAACAACGGCTAGTCCTAACCAAAACGTTAAGTCGTGGCCGGTACGCGCCTTTACCTCATGACGGAGCCGCCGCCGGGAGCGGGCAAAGGAGGTGGTTTCCGGGCTTTGTTCAACCATGTCGGTCAGTTCAGCCAAGTGCAGCAGTTCTTTCCGTTCTTTATGTATAAGCTGCTGCAATGCCTTGCGGGCATAAGGGTCAGTTACTGTAGTCAAACGCTGCTCGTATGTACGTATTGCTGCCAGCTTAGCTTCAAAAACCTGTTCTAAGCCGAGCAGGGTACCATCACTGCCTGTATCTATGGCTCGCTCGCGCATGCGCTGCCCGCGATTGATTCTGGGGCCGGCAGGGATAGTAGTGTTAATTTCAAGCGGCTCTTCTATAGTGGGCATAGTATCTCTCCTTTAGTGCTGCATACCGTTTTGCACAGAGATATTATTGCCAGGTTTATCCATGGTATGCATTTATTAGCACTTTAGGGGCAGTTTTATTTGAGAAAATTGACCAGGTATTGACTAAAGATAAGCTCATATATTATAATTAATGATAATAATTATCGGTATCATCAGGAGGTTGCTCCCTATGTTGGGATATAATAAATGTATTGATTTAGCAGTAATAGAGTGTACTACGGATGTACGCTGGGAGTTTAATCAACTGCGTTCACGAATTAGGACAGAGGATATTGGACGGCTCGCTGATAGCTTATTGCAAAAGTCTCCTTTAGAATGGCCTATGGCATTAGTAGAATTGCAGAATGGGTGTATGTCCGGACGGCTGCTTACTCATTTGAATTTCCGTGTTCAGCAGTATGGTCTGTCATCAGTGGTTGAATTAAAACTTCAGGGACCTTTTCCGACTTTATCATTAAAGCCGCTGCGCGAAATAGTAAAAGAACACCGTATTGCATTGCGAACAGCCCGTTGTATAGAATACGTCGGAAACAAAGCCTGGAACTGTGCGTTAAAGAAAGTCACTGCCTTACCTATTCATATTCATGCAGCTACATTAGTATTGGATGCATTCGACTGTTCTCCTAAACAGGAGCTGGCAATTGCCAGGCAGGATATTATCCAGCGTATTAAAGGTATCATTATTAACTTTTTACAGGATTGGGAGAATTTGCTGCTTAATTCAGTAAAAGAGCAGTTTGCGGCTATTGGCAGCAGTATGTCTATTGAGGCAAAAGCGGTATAATCGAAATATACTTTTCGCATAATACATTCTAATAGGCAATGGCATACCAGAATGATTTTAAGAATCCCAAGCTTGGGATTTTTTTTTATCTTATCAGAAAGGTTAACTTTCTGATTGGCGTGCATAAGAACAACATCGGCTTTCACCTGCGTCCTAAAGAACTTGGTGCAAGCTAAGTCTTTTCTAATGCCATGCTTTAAAGGAGGCTGCTCATTTGTCCCCAGAAGTTATACGCATTGTTCACCGTCTGCCGGGCCGGATCAGACTTTATCTGGAAGGTATTCGGTTTAAGTCTGGCCGGGCTGCGCAGCTAGCGGATTTTTTTAATGCACAACAAGGGATAAAAGCGTGTACGGCAAATTCAAAATCTGGTAAGGTATTATTGCATTATGAACAGGCTGCTCTTTCGGAAAACAAGGTAATAGAGCTTGTGCGGCAGATTTCACTTGAGTTTCAGGCAGAAGCAGCTCCTGTAAGGCAAGTCAAGCGCTATAAACCGTTTGAACTAGAAAACTTGTCTATTTCCACACAAGTTATTCTGGTAGCTGCAGGTGGCTTGCTGTTATTGGTCCAGTTATTTTACTATTTGCTTAAGCGTAATGTACTTCCAATTCGCCTGGCTGGATGGACGAATATAATTACGCTGTTAACGGCAGTGCCAATCCTGCGCAGTGGGCTGGAAGCATTGCTTTTGCAACGGAGATTAAACAATGAATTTTTGATTGCTTCGGCTACGTTACTTTCGCTGCTGTTGAAAGAAGGGCTTACCGGTCTGGTTGTTGTATGGCTGGTTAATTTGAGTACACTGGCGGAGACCTTGACAATAGACCGGTCGCGCAAGGCCATTCGTGCCATGCTGGAGGGAAATGAGAAACATGCTTGGATCGTTGAAGGCGGTCAAGAAAGGCGAATACCGATTAAGCAGTTACAGCCAAATGATATTGTATCAGTGAAGATCGGTGCCAAAATTCCGGTAGATGGTTTGATAACTGAGGGAGAAGCAGTTGTGAATCAGGCCGCTCTAACCGGTGAGCCTATTGCTGTTTACAAAAGACGGGGCGATCAGGTGCTGGCAGGATCTACGATTGAACAAGGCACACTATATATATGTGCGGAAAAAGTGGGCGATCAAACTTCAGTTGCCCGCATTATCCATTTGGTGGAGCAGGCAAGTCACGCCAAAGCGCCCATTCAGAAGACGGCTGACCGCTATTCGTCCAAAATCATCCCAGCATCTTTTTTGTTGGCTTTTATTGTATTTCTACTAACAAGAGATATACGCCGGACTATGACGATTTTAATTGTTGCCTGTCCATGTGCCGCAGGGTTAGCCACACCGACAGCTCTCAGCGCCGCAATCGGCAATGCAGCCAGCCGCGGAATTCTGGTGAAAGGCGGACGGTACTTAGAAGACGCTGGGCGGGTGAATTGCCTGTTGTTTGATAAAACAGGCACATTGACAGAAGGTAAGCCTGCTGTCAGCAAAGTCATTTCACTCCATCCAAGTTACAATCGCAACGCGATTCTTACCCTGGCTGCGGCAGCAGAGGCCAATGCCAATCATCCGCTGGCTGCTGCGATTAAGGAAGCTGCAGCACAGGAGGGGATTGTACTTCCTTGTCTTCCTAACAGTGAAATGGCAATAGGACGCGGTGTAAAGGCAATTATTGGCGGTGTTCCTATCTATGTTGGCAACTCCCGTTATTTGAGAGAATTGACAATTCCCGTTCCACCGCTGGGAATGGATGATTTGGAGCAGACTGCAACCTTAGTATATGTAGCAAGTGGTAGGCAAGTTATCGGAGCAATTGCGATTGAGGATGCGCTTCGTCCAAATGCACTAACAGCAATTCGCCGTATTAGAGCAGAGGGAATTACCGATATTGGCCTTGTCACCGGAGACAGCGGCGCAGTTGCACAGGAAACGGCCAGACGGCTGGGGATTGAGCGAGTGTGGTCTGGTATGCTGCCTGAAGATAAGTTCTCCTTAGTTCAGACTTTGCAGCAGCAAGGCAGTATAATTGGTATGGTTGGCGATGGTGTAAATGATTCCCCTTCGCTGGCACTTGCAAATGTGGGAGTTGCTATGGGCGTGGGCGGAGCTGATGCCGCGATTGATACGGCCGGTATTGTCCTGCGGGAGGATAACCCCGAAAAAATTGTAGAAGTTGTCCGTCTGGGCAAGCGCTCTTTGACGGTAATCAGGCAAAACTTTTTATTCGCTATCGGTGCAAATATAATCGGTCTGGGTCTGGGAACAGCCAAACTGATTTCACCGTTTTGGGCAGCTGTTTTACATAACGCCAGTACGCTGGCCGTCGTCATGAATTCAACCAGATTGTTGTCTTATTCGCCGGAGCAAAAAACAGAGGTAACTCTAGAATGCGTTCGGCACAGGGACAGTTTGCCTTATCGTCCCAAATAGAAATAGGCGGCCTTTGTTTTTAGTTCCAAAGGCTGCTTGTTTCGTTACTTTATTCGGCTCAACGCTTAGCTAGTGGAAGGGGGATAGCAAGCAATGACAATAAATATCCATAAAAGCTCAGTTTCTTTTGATGCCTATGAAAAAATGGCTCCCTACTACTTTGAGTCTGTTGATACAAAGCCTTTTAATGCTTACTTTGAAAGACCAGCTACGTTATCATTGCTGCCGGACGTACAAGGGAAATCCGTTCTCGATGCCGGCTGTGCCGCAGGATGGTATAGTAAGTGGTTGTTAGAGCATGGTGCCAATGTTACTGCCGTAGATTTTAGCCCTAGCATGATTGCCATGACCAGGAAAAGAGTGGGTAATAAAGCTGTTGTGCGGCAAGCTGATTTACATGAACCGTTGTCATTTTTAGCTGATAATTCAATGGATCTGGTTCTTTCATCTTTAGCATTGCACTATTTGAAGACCTGGGAGGTTGTGCTTACGGAATGTAAGCGGATTTTAAAACCGCAGGGACAGCTGATTTTTTCTGTGCATCATCCAGTGAGGGATATGGAAGCTTTTCCAGCTGGCAATTATTTTAGAACGGAAATAGTGGAAGAGGAATGGGAGACGAACGGGGAAACCGTAAAAGTCCGATTCTATCGCAGGTCACTATCCACTATTATTACTGCCTTACTGGATGCCGGGCTGATGATTGAAAAGCTCCTTGAACCAACTCCAACCAGACAGTTTGCTGAATTACATCCTGCAGAATATAAACAATTGACGACAAAACCACATTTTCTTATGATTCGAGCGAGAAAAAGTTAAATAGAATTGTAATTGTGCAGTATTTCTTAACTTTAATTATGTATAAAATCTAGATAGCGATGTTTACCAGATGTTACAATAATTGACAATGAGCAGCAGGCGTTATATATTCATTGTAAATCAAACAGTAAAGCTGGGATGAAAATGAGTGAAAAAACGTCAATCGCTTTCCAGACAAAGTGTGTGCATGCAGGTAATGGAATTGATAAAGAAACGGGAGCCATTAGACGGCCGCTGATTATGGCTAACAGTTACCGCTTGCCTGAAGATGCGTCTACTCTTAACTGGAGCGATGCCGATCAGCTTTTGTACACGAGAAATACTTCGGCTAATCAGCGCTACCTGCAGGAGAAGCTGGCGGCTCTTGAGGGCGGCGAAGATTGCGTAGTGCTTGCCACTGGCGTAGCTGCTCTTGCTGGTGTATTTTTTACTTTTCTGGATAAGTCTGCTCATGTTGTATGCAGTAATGTTTCTTACATCGCCGTTTACCGGTTGCTGCAAGAGTATTTTCCTGATAAATATGATATAGAAACTACATTAGTTGATACGGCTGATCCTGAGCAGGTTAAGGATGCGATTCGTCCTAATACCAGACTTATACATATTGAAACTCCGGGAAATCCAACAACCCGGGTAACCGATATTGCTGCCATTTCCCGGATCGCTAAAGAAGCAGGTGCTTTGCTTACTGTTGATAGTACGTTTGCGTCACCGTATTTGCAGCAGCCCCTTACTCTTGGTGCCGATTTGGTTATTCATAGTCTAACCAAATATATTAATGGTCATGGCGATGCAATGGGTGGTGCGGTTATTGGACGGAAAGAACTGGTTGATAAAATCAAGCGCCAGGCAATGGTCAATCTGGGAGGTGCGATTAGCCCCTTTAATGCCTGGATGATTATGCGCGGTGTGGTGACCTTGCCGCTGCGTATGCGGCAGCATAGTGAAAGTGCGCTCAAGATTGCTCAATTCCTGGAGAATTCTCCAGCAGTTTCCTTTATTGCATATCCCGGTCTTGCCAGCCACCCGCAGCATGAAATTGCCAAAAAGCAAATGTCCATGTTTTCCGGAGTCATTGCTTTTGGCCTGAAAGCTGATGTAGCAACTCATAATCAATTTGTTAACGCTCTTGCATTAATTGTACCTGCTGTTTCGATCGGACATGATGAGAGTTTAATGGTCTATACAGGACCAACCGATGAGAGAAATCACTTTTACCCGGCCGAGTTTCAAAATGGTCACCTTCGGTTTAGTGTAGGCCTGGAAGATGCAGACGATATCATTGCTGATCTCAAACAGGCTTTTAAAATTTGTGGTTTATATTGATAGTAAAAAGATCCCCCAATTCGCAATAATCGCGAATTGGGGGATCTTTTTCATTTAACCGTTTGTAACCATATCAGCAAGAGAACATTGCGATGATTGACTTGTAAGTTTACTGTTTTTGCGGAAGCGTTCATAACGGAGACAGCAGTATTCCAGAAAATCATCACCATTATAATGCCGGATTAAGGCCCAGGCAGTCCAAAGTAAATCCTGAGCCATCATGAAGCTTTTGAGTTTTAACTCTTCAACGGGGGTCAGTGGATGGCCAAAGTAGGCCTGGATTAAAAATTGAATAGCATCATCGGATAGTTTAGATTCCAGTATGTAGGCCGCCACATCCCAGCAGGGGTCGTTCATTCCGGAATACTCCCAGTCAATCAGGTAGGTTTTGTCCGCATGATCAATCATAAAGTTTTCCGGCACGGTGTCATTGTGACAGGGGACTAAAATTGTACTTTTAACATTTTCTTGTACAAAATTGACCAATTGATTTTTTAAGGGTTGATAATCAAAGAATAGATCGCCGTGCAGCTGCCCAATAAGCATTTCATATTTGGACAGCTCTTTTTGCCAATCAAAATGATTGGCAAAAGGAGTTGGGATTGAATGAATTTTTTTCATTACCAGCGAGACCGCTTCCAGGTTTTTTGGTGATCCTGGATCAGCAGCAGCCATATTTTGGCTGTTGGTTATGTAGGTACTGATTTTGATGCCGCTGTCTTCATCAAAGTAAATGCAATTTGAATTTACTCCGCATGCGGAGGCAATGTTATTATTGACCTTTTCTTGTTTCCGGTCAATGATTTGTTCCGTCATGCCACCGGGCTGGCGAATAACGTATTCGATACCTGCAATGTCCATTATATAGTTGTAGTTGGTAAGCCCGCCGGCAAAACGAGATTTATCAAATACAATACTTTCGTCTTTAAACACGGTGCGCAGCTTTTCCTGTACTACTGTTTCTATTCTCATATATAAGCTCCACCAAGCAATTAAAAACTTGGATTTTAGGATTTTTGATAATTTACTATAGCAAAAAAAAATAACAAAATCAATGCACAAAGCCTGGTGCAGCTAAGTTACCAATTGCTTAAGGCATTGGTAAGAACGAGAAACTGCAATAATCTTGCATTCGGAGAAAGAATGCACAAACGAGAGCAACAGAGGACAATATTTTTAAAATAAGTCATTAAATTGCAATTGGTTGTTCCTAGTAAGAACAATAATGCTAGCATTATATATTGATTTTTCAAAAAATAAAATTATGTATGTGATATTATAAAAAACGAAATTATCAATCAATTAGACGAAACAGAAAAGCTTATAGGTATTGAATGATGCGTTGACGCTAACTAAGAAATAGAAAGCTTACATAAAAAGGGAGGTGCACGAATGGAATACTTTGGAGAAGAGGCTTTAGGGCTTGTTGAAACAAGAGGAATGGTACCGGCAATTCAGGCAGCCGATGTGATGTGTAAAGCAGCGGATGTTGTGCTTGTTTCGTATGAGAATGTAGGCTCCGGACTCGTAACAGTTATGGTAAAAGGGGATGTTGCCGCTGTGCGGTCAGCCGTAGAGCAGGGAGCAGCAGCCGCTGCTGCAATCGGACAAATGACAGCTGCTCATGTTATGCCTCGTCCTATCAGCAGGGTAGGGAAAATAGTCTCGCAGCATGATATTGACAGTGTCTAAGCGTTAGGTAGTTAGAAAGGGGAATCTGTGTGGAGAGAAATGATGCGTTGGGATTCATCGAAACCTACGGCCTGGTTTCCGTTCTGGAAGCTGCAGATGCGATGTGCAAAGCTGCGGATGTAGAATTAATTGGCTATGAAAATGTGGCATCAGGGCTGATTTCGGTTGTAGTTCGCGGGGATGTGGGTGCAGTAAAAGCAGCTGTCGCTGCCGGTGTTAAAGAAGCCACAAAGGTGGGGCCAATCTATAGCTCTAATGTTATTGCCCGGCCCCATGCCGACATACAAAAAATTATTGCCAGATATGTTCTTGACTGGTGAGCATTCCCACATCATTTCAGCTATGTTGGGCACGGAGGTGATGGGAAATGAACAGAATCGACCATGATTTGCTCTCCATCCAGGAAGCTCGCATTCTTGTGGAAAATGCCCGGGAGGCGCAAAAGCTACTGGCTGCTTATCCACAGGCAAAGCTGGACAAAATTGTGGGACGCATGGCTGAGGAAGTGAATCAATATGCACGGGAACTGGCCGTTATGTCTCAGGAAGAAACAGGCTTTGGTAAATGGCAGGATAAGCTTGTTAAAAATGTTTTTGCAAGTGAGTTTCTGTATAAAAAGATCCGGGATATGAAAGTTGTCGGTATTATTAGGGAAGATAAAGAAAATAAAACGATGGATATCGGCGTACCGGTCGGTGTTATCGCTGCATTGCCTCCTGCAACTAATCCTGTTTCTACCACGATATATAAAACGCTGATTGCCATAAAATCAGGTAATGCCATTGTTTTCTCGCCCCATCCGAAAGCCCGGAAAACAATTGGGAAAGTGCTTGATATTTTAATACGTACGGCTGAGGGGTGCGGGCTGCCCCCCGGTGCTATCGGTTATCTGCGGACGCTGGCTGCGGACGGTACGGCTGAATTGATGAATCATAAGGATACTGCGCTGATTTTGCTTACAGGTGTTCCCAAGCTGGTCAGGGCAGCATATGCATCGGGAAAACCGACTATCTATGGCGGTCCTGGTAATGGACCGGCTTTTATTGAGCGCTCTGCAGATCTAAAAAAGGCGGTAACCGACATTATCGCCAGCAGGACTTTTGATTATGGAATTGTCTCAGCATCGGAACAGTCTATTGTTGCCGAGGACTGCATTGCTGAAGAAGTGCGGCAGGAGCTCAGGCGAAATGGTGGTTATTTTATGTCGCCTGAGGAATCAGAACAACTCGGCAAATTATTTTTCTTGCCTGATGGCAGGCTGAATCCGGAGTTCGTCGGCAGGTCAGCGGAAGTACTGGCTCAATGCAGCGGTTTGTCCATTCCTCAAGGTACGAAAGTATTACTATCTGAACAAAAATATGTATCAGCTGCCAATCCGTATTCACGGGAAAAGTTATGCCCCGTTCTGGCCTTCTATGTAGAGAAGGACTGGATGGATGCCTGTGAAAAATGTATAGAGCTATTGGTGAATGAAGGGCGGGGCCATACACTGGTGATTCATTCGAATAACGAAAGTGTAATTCGGGAGTTTGCTTTAAAGAAACCGGTATCCAGAGTGCTTGTTAATACTCCTGCCACCTTAGGGGGAATAGGGGCTACTACCAATCTCTTTCCGGCGCTTACCTTAGGGTGCGGTGCAGCGGGCGGCAGTACTACATCAGACAATGTTACGCCTATGAACTTAATCAATATCCGCAAAGTCGGCTATGGTGTGCGGCAAATAGAAGAGATATCTTCAGGCGTTATTGCGAAAGAAGCAACTGCTGCAAATAGGACTGCCGGCTTGAGCCAACAGTCGGTTGAAACGCAGGATTTACGGGAGCTGCTGAAACAATTACTTGAGCAGCTAACCTAGTACTCTGGATCAAGAAGGGAAGACCTAGCAGAGAATGTTCTGTTGATAGGGAAAGGATGGGCAAAAAGTTGAATATTCAAGAGTTTTCTCATAAATTTGCGGATGCAACAAAAAATTTGTCCCAGGAAGAAACGGCTGTCATTATGAAACTGTTCCAGGGCATTTCCCGGGAACTGTCTGCAAATAGCTCGAAAGCAGCCAGCACGGCTAAGTCGCCCGTATATGAAGGAGAAATTACTGGTCTGACACCGCGATTGGAACGGCTGAAGGAGGCCTATTTAAAGGTTAGGCCCAGTGTCAGTACATACCGGGCAAGAGCCTTTACCCAGGTGACTAAAGAAAATGCGGGACTGCCTAAGATTCTACTCAGAGCAAAATGCTTCAAAAAGGCCTGTGAGACTGCACCGCTGCTGATACAAAAAGACGAACTGATCGTCGGACATCCCTGCGGTAAGCCCAGAGCTGGTGCCGTGTCGCCCGATATTGCCTGGCGGTGGATCAGGGATGAACTGGATACAATGGCAACAAGGCCGCAGGACCCTTTTGAAATCAGCGAAGAAGATAAGCGGATTTTGCGGGAAGAGATTTTTCCTTATTGGGAAGGTCGAAGTTTGGATGAAATTTGCCAGACCCAATATGAAGAAGCGGGTGTATGGTCATTTTCCGGGGAAGCCTTTGTCAGTGATCTTTCCTATCATCAAATCAATGGCGGCGGTGATACTTGCCCTGGCTTTGATGTTATTTTAATTAAAAAGGGTATTGCAGGTGTCCGCCAGGAAGCTGTAGACAGACTAAGCAAGCTATCCATGGAAAATCCAAACGATATTGATAAGATCTACTTTTATAAAGCGGAGATTGAAACTTGCGACGGTATTTTAGCTTATGCTAAACGGCTCTCTGGCTATGCGAAAGAATTGGCTGACCAAGAGAGAGACATAACCCGGCAACATGAGCTTTATAAGATTGCTGAAATGCTGACTTATATTCCGGCTAACCCTCCCCGCACTTTTCACGAGGCCCTTCAGTCCGTCTGGACGCTCGAGTCCTTGTTCGTGGTGGAAGAAAACCAGACAGGTATCTCCGTAGGCCGTCTTGATCAATACATGTATCCCATGTTCCAGGCCGACCTGGAGGCGGGGCGTATCAATAAGCTGGAAGCCTTCGAGCTTTTAAGCTGCTTTATTATTAAATGTTCAGAAGTAATGTGGCTGTCCAGTGAACTGGGTGCCAAATATTTCGCCGGTTATCAGCCGTTTATCAACTGCACGATAGGCGGGCAGAAGCGAACTGGCGGCGATGCAACCAATGATCTGACTTATTTGATTATGGATGCCGTCCGTTTTACTAAGATGTACCAGCCGTCGCTTGCGTGCCGCATCCACAATCAATCTCCGCAGCAGTACTTAAAGAAGATTGTTGATGTAGTGAAAGCGGGACTGGGATTCCCTGCCTGCCATTTTGATGATACGCACATCAAAATGATGCTGTCCAAAGGCTTCTCCATTGAAGATGCGCGGGATTACTGCTTGATGGGCTGCGTTGAACCGCAAAAGTCCGGGAGGATTTACCAGTGGACCTCCACCGGCTATACCCAGTGGCCTATTGCCATTGAATTTGTTTTAAACCGAGGCAGGATGAAGTGGCACGGGACTACGGAAGGACTTGATACCGGCGATCTGGATACGATCAAGACTTACGCTGAATTTGATGAAGCTTGCAAAAAACAAATAGAGCATATTATTCGCTTATCTGCTGTGGGAACGATCGTCAGTCAGCGGGTACACCGTGATCTCGTTCCGAAGCCGCTCATGTCACTGCTAGTTGAAGGCTGCATGGAAAAAGGCACTGATGTAACAAATGGCGGAGCGCTTGTCAATTGCGGACCCGGTTTGATCTTCTCTGGTCTGGGAACCTATGCAGACTCTATGGCGGCTATTAAAAAGCTGGTTTTCGATGACAAAAAATATACGTTGAAACAAATCAGGGATGCATTGGATGCCAATTTTGCCGGCTATGAAACGTTGCGGACCGATTGCCTGAATGCTCCTAAGTATGGTAATGATGACGACTATGTTGACGGTATTGCCTCAGACATTGTCATCTGGACAGAGCGGGTACACAATACGTTTAACATGCTGTTTTCCCACTTCAGCCATGGTACTCTTTCTATTTCCAATAATACGCCTATTGGAGAGATTACCGGTGCTACAGCAAATGGCCGTTTTGCCTGGACGCCTCTCTCAGACGGCATCAGCCCCACACAGGGGGCCGATAAGCTGGGGCCTACAGCCATCATTAAGTCGGTAAGCAAATTAAGCAACGAGTCTATGAGTATCGGAATGGTACACAATTTTAAATTGCTGCGTGGCATTCTGGAAACACCGGAAGGTGAGAATGGGCTCATTACCTTGCTTAGAACAGCATCCATTCTGGGCAACGGTCAAATGCAGTTTAGCTATGTTGACAATGAAGTTCTGAAGAAGGCGCAAACTGAACCTGAAAAATACCGGGATTTGATTATTCGCGTAGCCGGTTACAGTGCTTACTTTGTTGAGCTGTGCAAGGAAGTGCAGGATGAAATCATTAGCAGAACAATGCTGGAACATTTTTAAATAGACTTGCATGTACGGAATATTTGGAGACGATGCTCTTCAGGTATTCCGTAAATATGGAGGGAGCACATGAATATAAACATACCGGTAAATCAGACGGCCCTTGTGATGAAACGGAAGCTGGATGCTCAGTTCGACCGGAAGGGAGTATTAATCGGCCTATTCAGCGGAGGTACCTGGGGCATTAACAATGTTGTTCTGGGTTTGGCTTTGACTCTCGTGCCTGCCCTGGGGGATAATGCTGCCCTGTATGCGATACCATTGGCCGCAGCCTGTCTGAATGACACGCTTGCCGGTCTCTGGCTGCTACTCTATAACGGCTGGGCCGGGCGGCTGCAGGAAATCATCCGCAGTCTTAAAACAGTACCGGGTCTTATGGTTTGCCTGGCGGCATTGCTGGGAGGCCCGGTGGCCAATAGCGGCTATCTTCTGGGAATTTCAATGGCAGGTCCTGCTTATGCACTGACAATCACCGCGTTATACCCCATCGTCGGAGCTATTCTTTCCCGTGTTTTTCTCAAGCAACATATTTTGCCCCGTGTTTGGTCCGGAATGCTGCTCTCCGTTGTTGGAGCTATTGTTATTTCCTATGTCCCGCCTGAAGGGGGAAACAGTGAACATTTTTATCTCGGTCTTATGTTTGCCGCATTAGCTGCTTTCGGCTGGGGGGCCGAAGCTGTTCTGGCCGTATTCGGCATGTCTATGATTGATCCTAAAGTCGCTATTAATATTCGTGAGCTAACATCCGGTTTGTGTATTGCCATTTTTATACTTCCTCTTGTCGGTGGCTGGGCGGTTATTTCCGAAGTTATTCTCCTGCCGGAAACAATTGGTACTTTTGCTCTTGCCGGACTGGCTGCAGGCGTATCCTACCTTGCCTGGTATACGGCAAACAGTAAATGCGGTGTAGCCAAAGGAATGGCGCTTAATGGAACCTACGTTATGTGGGGCGTTATTCTGTCAGTCATATTTTTGAGCCAGCCGCTTACCCAGAATTTAGCCATCGGCAGTCTCCTGGTACTAATTGGTGCGACGCTTGTGGCGATTAATCCAAAAGAATTCTTTAGTAAGGGTGGGGTGGAATAAATGATGGCTCCAGTATTACCATTGCGTTTTCGAATGCTCCATTATATTTCTACCGTTGACAAAACTTGCGCCGATGACATTATGGCGGCGCTAAAACCGGAATATGGCACGGAAAAACAGTTTACGAAAAATGTCTTTATCGAGCATCTCTTAGATATGAAAGCTAACTTTGTTATTGATGATCATGACGTGATGCTCAATAGCAAGGGGGAATTGATCATTTATTATTCCATCAATGAAGAAGGGAAAAGGCTTCTTGCAAAATATCTTCCCCAAAGCTGGCACCGGTCAAATACGATTTCTGCAGGCTGCTAAGGATGGTACATGATGAACAGGGAAACCGGCAGCATTTTGGAAAGGAAAGCTCGCATCTTTAATGTCCAGAAATACTCCATCTATGATGGACCGGGCATAAGAACGCTGCTGTTCTTTAAAGGGTGTCCGCTAAGATGCAAATGGTGTTCAAATCCTGAGGGACTGGAACGAAAATATCAGGTTATGTTCAGTGCAGATTTGTGTATTAACTGTGGCTGCTGCAACTCGGTTTGTCCGGTTAAGATTCACCGTTTTCGCACGGGGGAACTGGATGGGAAACAACTGACTGACCACCAGGCAGGCGTACACCACATTGATAGAAGCATTGACTGTGTAGGTTGCCGCAAATGCGAAACGATTTGTCCCAAGCGGGCATTATCAATTGCCGGTGCTGACAAAACCATTTCTGATGTATTGGATATCATTGAACAGGATGCGCTCTTCTACCTTAGTTCAGGTGGAGGAGTCACTCTTGGCGGTGGAGAGGTCACCGGACAGCCCGAATTTGCTGCAAACTTGCTGATGGAATGCAAGCGAATGGGAATTCATACAGCGATTGAGACCTGCGGCTATGCGAAATTGGACGCTCTGCTCATGGTAGCACCGTTTACCGATTTGTTTCTTTATGATGTAAAGCATATTGACCCGGAGCGGCACTTTGAACTGACGGGAGTGCGCAATGAGAGCATACTGGATAACTTAAGCGAGATTATTCGCCGTAAGTTTACTGTAAAGGTGCGCATGCCGCTCATTAGAGGCCTAAATGACAGTGCCGCCACCATTGTCCGCACATTGGAGTTTCTAGAAGCCTTTAAGGAATATAAGAACTTTCAGGGCATTGATTTACTGCCCTATCACAAACTGGGAATTAACAAATACAGACAGCTGGATATGCAATATGCTATCACAGAAGATGTCAGCTTTACAGATTCCCAATTAGAAGCAATTGAAAAACTGATCCAGAATTATGATTTGCAGGTCAAAGTGATCAGGCATTAATCGTCACCGGACGGAGGGGTACTATGAATCGAGCCGATGAAGGTGAGAAGAAACGAATTATCCAGGAGTATGTGCCTGGCAAGCAGGTTACACTGGCTCATATCATTGCCTCGCCTGTACAAGACATCTATGAGCGTCTGGGAATAGAGGGAAAAGGAGCGATTGGAATTTCAACGCTTACTCCCTGCGAGACGGCAATTATTGCTGCAGATATTGCGACAAAGACATCTAATGTGGAAATCGGTTTTCTGGACCGTTTTACAGGCTCGCTGGTCATCGCCGGTGATGTGGCAAGTGTTGAAGCCGCGATGATTGCTATTAACGATACGCTGGAGAAGATGCTCGGCTTTACTCCCGCCAGGATAACCAGGACATGAAAAAGCGGATTATGATTATTGGCCCCGGTCAATCCGGAAAATCCAGTATAAGCAATGTGTTAAACGAATCTGACAGGCCGCTGAAAAAAACGCAGGATGTCATATATGGAAAAAATACCATTGATACACCGGGAGCGTATATTGAGAATGCTTCCATGTACAAGTATCTCATAGCGACAGCGCAAACCGCTTCTTGTGTACTTATTCTTGTGGATCAATCCAGGCCGGTTGAAGTATATCCGCCCAGGTTTGCCAAAACCTTTACCTGTCCCGTCCTTGGCGTGATTACTAAGATGGATCTGGTTCCCGGTAATGAGGACTGGAGCCGCCGGCAGCTCCAAAAAATCGGCGTTTATGAACCATACTTCCTGATCTCTTTACTAGATAATACAGGCGTAAAAGAGTTGAAGGACTACTTATTTGGAAAAAAAGAAAGCTCTGAAGAAGACTGAGTTTCTTCATTATATATCAGGACGTTTGCTTCCTTGATATTACCGGGAAATATACGGGAAGGAATTTTTAGGAGAGGAGGATGTGCGGTGAAATTTGTTACAGAAATGGAATTGCGCAGTTTATACAAGACTGCCCCCTTTGCTGAGTATGTAATGGAACCTGCTAGTAAGCTGACACCGGGAGCACGTCAGTTTCTTACCGACCGGCGGATCGTACTTGAGCAGGCAGAAGATACCGGCAGTCAGGCAGTTAGCTGCCAAACCAAACCACTGGTGGCGCAGGAGAACTGGTCTATACTGAAACTTCGCAGCAGGATGGAAGGAATCCATTCTTTGTTTCTACTCACGGCTGCTGAAGTGCTGCATGCCGGTGATATTGCTTTATCAGAAGAAGTCCTGGCTGCTGCCAGAGGGTTTCGCAATGTCCAACAGGCTGAACTGGATCAGCTATCTCCAGAAATTAGTCAACAGGTTCTCAATCATTCTGAAAGCCGTCTCGATATTTGCGATTTTCATGTTGGGCTGAAAAATGGCAAAGTAATACTCCTCTTACATCATCTGCGAGCTTCCCTCCATGAACTTGAACCGGTACTACAAGAGTGTTACTGGAGTGAAGATCAGCAAAGCTGTATACGGCAAGAGCTTGTGGATGGGCTCAAACAGATTAGTACAATACTCTGCACAATGATGAAAAAGTGCCTGGGAGGACAGCAATGGAATCCGTAAATTCAGCTTTTCAATATTGCGATCAATTTGTTCATGATTTTGAGCAAGCCATTTCGTACCCGAAAGTGAAGAAATCCTCTGTTTACTACACCGGAGTAGATCTGGGAACCGCGTATATTGTACTGGCCGTACTTGATGAGCACTATCAGCCTGTTGCCGGGGCTTATCGGTTTGCCAATGTTGTAAAAGACGGCATGGTAGTCGATTATATTGGCGCAATTCGCATCGTCAGAGAGTTAAAGGATGAGCTTGAACAAAAGCTTGGCGCTGAACTGATTTACGCAGCCGCAGCACTGCCGCCTGGTACTTTCACGCTTGATTCAGGTGCGATTAAGCATGTGGTACAGGGAGCTGGTTTTGAAATAACGGCTCTGCTTGATGAACCGACGGCTGCTAATGCCGTATTGAAAATGCGCGATGGAGCCATAGTTGATATCGGCGGCGGAACCACAGGCATTGCTGTTGTAAAAGATGGTGAAGTCATATATGTAGCTGATGAAGCAACAGGTGGAACCCACTTTTCTCTGGTCATCGCGGGAGCCTATAAGCTTAGCTTTGATGCAGCCGATGAATATAAACGGGATTTCAAAAACCACAAGGAATTGCTGCCTGTCCTGCGGCCTGTTATTGAAAAGGTTTCATCCATCATCAGCCGCCACATTAGCCAATATGAGGTAAAAGAGCTTTATCTTGTTGGCGGTACCTGCTGCATGAGTGGAATCGAAGAGATTATTGCCAAGCAAACGGGTGTGCCTACGTATAAGCCGCTAAACCCTATGTTTGTAACACCTCTGGGTATTGCACTTAATTGTACCCGGGAAATTCTGTAGAAGGGAGTGCCTTTGACATGGAATACCGGATGATTAAATCCCCTTCTCAAGGCGCTATGGAGATACTGATGCGGCGAAAAAGCTCTCCCTCAGCCACTACGATTCAACGTTATGATGCGGTAGGCTTGATCCAGGGTAGATTGATTGATATGGTTTTTGCTGCTGATATTGCCGAAAAGGCAGCCGGAGTAATAGTAGAAGATATTAAAGGCCATTGCCCGCAAAACATGATTATGCTCGCCATCTTTGGTGATACGGCCTCAGTCGAAGCAGCCATGCAGGATATTCAAGATAAATTGAAACAACCCAAAGCGGGTGAAAAATTATGATAGCTGCCAAGATCATTGATAATATTTGGGCAACAAGAAAAGCGGATTCCCTTGTTGGGCTAAAATTTATGCTGGTGGAAGTCCTTGGCGGACTTGATGCCGGTCGACTCATGATTGCTGCCGATACGATTGGGGCCGGTATTGGTGAGCGGGTACTTGTCTGTACAGGCAGCTCGGCCCGTAAAATGCTGGACAGAGACAATATACCGGTTGATGCAGTTATCGTCGGCATCATCGATGAGGACTGTGTGTTTTAAACAACAGGGAGGTGGAGAAATTTGGATCTGCTGAACGTAATCAAAGCTGCCGGAATTATTGGAGCGGGAGGGGCCGGATTTCCTACTCATGCTAAACTGACTTCCAAAGCGGAGTATATATTGCTGAATGGGGCGGAATGTGAGCCGCTCTTACGTGTAGACCAGCAGCTGCTTGAACAATTCCCCGATCGAATTATCAAAGGCCTGGAAGCGGCGGGAAAAACGATTGAAGCCCGCAAAGCCGTAATTGGAATTAAGGGTAAGCATAAGGCGGCAATAGCTGTCCTCCGGCAAAGAATTGCCGCACTGGGACTTTCCGGTTATGTGGAGATTATGGAGCTAAGAGATTTTTATCCTGCCGGTGACGAGCAGGTTCTCGTTCATGAACTGACACAAAGAATCGTACCCGAAGCGGCGATTCCACTTAAGGTGGGCTGTGTGGTTATCAACGCGGAGACGGCACTGAATATATCCTGTGCTATGGAAGGCAGTCCTGTAACAGAAACGTATCTCACGATTGCCGGTGATATACCCTGTCCGGTAACAGTCAAAGTGCCGGTAGGTACCGCAATCAGGGAGGTAATCAGGCAATGTGGTGTGACAAATATCGAGGACTATGCCGTAATTGACGGGGGACCGATGATGGGGCCGGTTATGAAAGACATAGACGGATATGTCACTAAAAAAAGCAAAGGCTACATTTTGCTCAAGAAAGAGCATTTTCTTATTCGGAAAAAGTCAGTAGGTGTGGAGCAGGCAAGAGTAATCGGCAGGACGGCCTGTGAACAATGCCGCATGTGCACGGACTTATGCCCTCGTTATCTACTGGGACATAATATTCAGCCTCATAAAGTGATGCGGGCCCTGAGCTACAACCTGGAAGACCTAAAAGAGCAGCAAATTGCTCAGCTTTGTTGTGAATGCAATGCGTGCGAGCTGTTCTCCTGTCCGGCCAATCTTCATCCGAAATCGGTCAATATCCTATACAAGAAAAAGCTGGCTGAAAAAGGGTTAAAATATCAGCCATCCCAACTGGAACCGGTAACGCGGTCGGCTAGAGAATACCGCCTTATTCCCAGCAAGCGGCTGATTGCTAAAATCGGGTTGACTGCTTTCGATAGACCTGCTCCGCTGACGCAGATTGTGTTTCAGCCTCCCCAGGTCCGCATTGCTCTCAGCCAGCATATCGGAGCACCGGCTATAGCTGTGGTCACCGTCGGTGAGCAGGTAAAAGCCGGACAGGTGATCGGGAAAATCCCCGACGGCAGCCTCGGTGCGGCAGTTCACTCCAGTTTCGATGGAACTGTTGTTGAGCAGTCAGGCAACTCTATTGTGATAAAGGTGGGTTCCTATGTATAACGCAATAGGCATGATTGAGCTTACGAGTATTGCCAGAGGAATATATGCAACAGACCTGATGATCAAAACAGCTTATGTGGAAGTAGTTAGTGCGACGCCTGTATGTCCGGGAAAGTATATTGCGATTATCCGGGGCGATGTTGCCGCCGTTGAAAGCTCAGTTGCTGTTGGCGTGGAAACGGCAGCTGAATATCTGGTAGACAGCTTTATTCTGCCCAATGTTCATCCGGCTGTTTTTCCGGCTATTACAGCTACCACTATGCCTGACGGAATGGGAGCATTGGGTATTATGGAAGCATTTTCTCTGGCATCCATGATTATTGCGGCTGATGCGACTCTTAAAGCGGCTGATGTACAGGCGCTGGAACTTAGGTTGGGCAGCGGCCTGGGAGGAAAGGCATACTTTACTTTTACCGGGGATGTTGCTGCCGTTCATGCAGGGATTGAGGCCGGAAAAGCCACTGTTCTTGAAAAAGGGCTATTGGTCGATATTGAGGTAATTCCCGCGCCGGCCGAAAAATTATGGACAGCGCTATTCTAATATTACAAATACAAATCCGGTACAAGGAGGTGCTAACATGAAGAAACTTGTTTGTGCAAGTGAGGTGGAAGCAGCGGCAGAAAAGGGGCAAAAAACATTCTGCATAGACTGCAATACAATTATTACACCGGCCGCTAAGGATACGGCTCGGGAACGGGGCGTGGCGTTTACAACGGCTCCGGCAAGCAAAGAATCTGTTCCTCAGCAGGATAAAAGACAGGAGCAGGAGCTTGATAAAGCGGTAATCTATCAGGTTGTAAAAGCGGTGTTGGCCAGCCAATTACTGACTGGAGGTCCAGTTTGTCCTCCGCCTTTTCTTGTGGAAACTGAGCCCCAAAGCGGCTTGAAAGTGGTTCGAGGCAGAACGGTGCAATTTGAGAACTTTGATACAGGTAAGCCCGGTACTAACGTAGCGTATCGTGAAGTAATCAGTAAAACCGACTCTCAAATGAGCGCAGGCTTTCTGACTATTGAGCAATCCAGTTTTGACTGGGAGCTGAGCTATGAAGAAATTGATATTGTTCTCGAAGGAAGCTTGTCTGTCACCATTAATGGCGAAACGCATCATGCTACGCAGGGCGATGTCCTTTTCGTTCCCAAAGGGTCTACTGTTACCTGGAGCTCCTCGGGATATGTCAAGCTGTTCTACGTAACCTATCCGGCAAACTGGGCAGAGCTTATGCTCGGCCAATAGGAGGGTAAGATATGCTGGCGCTTGGCTTACTTGAAACCAGAGGACTCGTGCCTGCGATTGAGGCGGCTGATGTTATGCTTAAGGCGGCACAAGTGGAGCTCATAGGAAGAACCTTAACGGGCGGCGGTCTTGTAACGATTACCGTAACCGGTGACGTAGGTGCCGTTAAAGCTGCCGTAGAGGCGGCAGTAGCTGCGGTTGTAAAGAGGGAGCCCTTGTTGCTGGTATCTCATCATGTCATTCCCAGACCTCATCAGGAGCTTGAAAGCATACTCGTAAGGCCAGGCATTGCACCAAGGGAGGCAGCTTTGGTGGAGGAAATAGTATGGGCTCCGGTCGATGATGCAATAGGCAGTGGTGATAGGCTGGTAGATAGCGAGACTAGTCAGGAGAGCGAGCCTGTTCCAAAGGATGCGTTGCAGAATTTTTGCAAAGCAGAAGCGGATGATCTTAACCGGAAGTTTGGGCTCAACGAACTAATGGATGCACTGCACCTGCTATCTGTGGTCAAACTTCGTAACCTGGCAAGAGAATATAGAGAACTAGGGATAGCGGGCAGGGCTATATCCAAAGCCAATAAAGACTTGCTTCTTGAGCAGTTGAAGGAATATTACGAGAGGAGGAGTGAACGGTAATTTGTGTGCAATATCATGAATATGTAGCTGCTATACCGGTGTAACCGGTATGGGAGATGGAGGGTGACTACAAATTTGGAAAACTATGATTATGATTTACAGTCCGTGCAGGAAACTAGAAATTTAGCACGGCAGGGCAAACAGGCACAAGCTGAGCTTGCAAAATTCAATTGTGAGCAGATTGATAAAATTATCCGGAATATGGTGAAAGTGGCAGAAGAAAACGCTGTTCTGCTAGCGAAAATGGCTGTCGAAGAAACCGGCTTCGGTAAAGTAGAAGATAAGATTTTTAAAAACCGCTTTGCTTCTACTGAACTTTACGAGTTTATCAAGCCTATGCAGACTATTGGCGTCATTACAGACGACAAGGTTAAGAAAACGATGGAAATAGCCGAACCGGTAGGATTGCTGATGGGGATTGTTCCCTCAACAAATCCCACATCAACGGCTATCTATAAAGCAATTATTGCGATTAAATCACGCAATGGTATTGTCTTCTCACCTCATCCTTCTGCAGTAAAATGTACTTTGCAGGCTGCCAGACTCATGAATGATGCAGCAGTAGCTGCCGGTGCGCCGCCCAATATTATTGGCTGCATTTCGAAGCCTTCGATGGAAGCGACTAATGAACTGATGAAATGCAATGAAATTGCCCTGATCATTGCAACAGGCGGTTCCGCCATGGTCAAAGCTGCGTATAGCGCAGGGAAACCGGCGCTGGGAGTAGGCCCAGGCAATGTTCCGGCCTATATCGAAAAAAGCGCTAACATAGCGAAGGCAGTTAAAAATATTATGGCTAGCAAAACCTTTGATAATGGCACTATATGTGCATCTGAGCAATCGGTTATTGTTGAAGAATGCATTCGTGAGCAAGTGATAGAAGAGTTCAGACGCCAGGGCGGTTATTTTATGACTCCTGCCGAAACGGAACAGGTTGCTAAGAAATTGTTTGTTCGTGGGTCTGCTATGAATGCAAAAATGGTTGGCAGATCTGCCGAGGTCATTGCAAGCAGTGCAGGTGTTGCTATTCCTGCGGGCACAAAAGTTTTGTTAGGTGAGCAAAACGGCGTAGGGGAAGGCTATCCCTTGTCTTATGAAAAGCTGACGACCGTATTGGCCTTCTATACCGTGCAGGACTGGCATCAAGCATGCGATTTGTGTATTGCTTTATTAAATAACGGTGGTGTGGGGCACAGTCTTTCGATTCATACCGAAAATCCTGAAATGGCAATCAAATTTGCTGAGAAGCCTGTATTCAGAATACTGGTTAATACCGCATCCAGTCAGGGGGGCGTCGGTGCAAGCACCGGACTTTCCCCAGCCTTTACACTTGGCTGCGGGACCTGGGGCGGAAGTGCTACCTCTGATAATGTAACGCCCCTGCACTTAATCAACATTAAACGCATTGCTTATGGAATTAAAGATTTTACTGCAAGCACAAATACCGTTCCTTTAGCCTGCTCAGTGCAGCGCAGCAATCCGGGCGACATCAGTGACGATCAGATTATGACGGTTGTAAATGAAGTCATTTCGCTATTGAGAAAAAAAGGTGATTACCAGCATGGGTAAATATGATGCTTTAGTAGAGCTGCTGGTGGCAGCAATCAAAGAAGGGAGGGATGTAAAGCGGGATGCCAACTCCATACCGGTAGGCATATCCAACCGTCATGTTCATATTTCTCAGCCTGATTTGGACACTCTCTTTGGCAGGGGCTATCAATTGACAAAAATGAAGGATTTGTCCCAACCGTTGCAATATGCCTGCAAAGAAACGTTGACTATATGCGGTCCTAAGGGCGCCATTGAAAAAGTTCGTATTCTCGGTCCGGTAAGGCGAGAAACACAGGTGGAAATACTCCAGGCTGATTGTTTCAAGCTCGGTATAGCTGCTCCAGTAAAAATGTCAGGAGATTTGCGGGGAACTCCGGGAATTACGCTTATTGGGCCCCAGGGCAGTATCTTGCTAATGCAAGGAGTTATCATTGCTCAGCGGCATATCCATATGACTACGGAAGATGCCGCTTGCCTTGGTGTCGCTGATGGAGACCAGATAGCAATTCAAGTCAGTGGCCATCGCGGCGGGACTTATACGAATGTTGCCGTTAGGGCTAACAGCACATCGGCTCTTGAGTGTCACCTGGACACGGAAGAAGCGAATGCAATGAATCTTACAGCCACTTCGACAATAACAATAGTAAAATAAAATAAAAATTTTGGGAGGCAATAACAATGAGTAAAACAGAAGCTTTAGGATTAATCGAAACAAAAGGTCTGGTAGGGGCAATTGAAGCAGCAGACGCTATGGTCAAAGCGGCCAATGTGTATCTTATCGGCCGCGAATTCGTCGGCGGTGGCTTGGTAACCGTTATGGTACGAGGTGATGTTGGTGCAATAAAAGCGGCAACTGATGCCGGTGCTGCTGCTGCTCAGCGAGTGGGTGAGCTAATTTCCGTACATGTTATTCCTCGGCCTCATGGTGATGTAGAAATGATCCTTCCCTCTGCTAACAAACAGGCATAAGCATAAATCAGACAGACATACAGCAAAGGTCAAAATCTTTATTAAAGATTTTGGCCTTAGGCTTTTCTGCTTCCATACAACGGTTGTCTTAACGTAGGCAGGGCCTTCTGCTATTTACATTTTAATGAGGGTATTATAAAATTAATTTAATATTTTATATTTTGGAAAAACACTAAATAAGCGACAACTCTTTGGGTGTTTCTTTTTAAGTAATTCTGCGAACTTGATGGAATAACTTAATATTTATGCACGGTTAGTTGCTTACTAACTAATGAATTGACAGTAGTTGATTCTTTTTTGATATTAGGCAGATTGCAAGTTGGAAAAGGAATTTTGGCGGAACGTATGAATAAGACGGAAAAAAAGTTAAAAAAAATAATGGATGCTAACCTGTACTCTCGATATAGCGGGTTGTTAGCTTTGTCCAATATTTCACTACAAGTCATTGATACTAAGGGAGATATTCTGCTTGAATTTAATCCGGCTCCCGATTTCTGTAAATTAATTTGTCAGCCGGAAGAAACCTGCATTTGTGAAGACTACATTTCTCGGCTAAAGCCCGGCGAAAAAGACCGTTTTGTCTGTCGGTACGGACTGATCAATATTCTGCTGCCCATCGCCAGCAATAACCAAACTTTGGGGTATGTTGTAGGAGCGCAGGTTTATTCACCGGAAAGTGAATATCGCAAGTATCTGATTGATATCATGACAATTGCTAAAGAGCGAAAAATTGAACCTGAATTTATTGCTAAGTCAATTGCGGCATTAAAAACTGTCGAAGAAAATAAAATTGAAGTTCACGAACAACTGTGCAATCATATTGCGCAAAATGTATTTTATGATATTTCCGAAGACATTCCTACAAGTGATCCTGTTATAGCAAGGTTATCGATTGAAAAAGAAATGCTAGAAAAAAAGATTATTGATCTGGAAGCAAAAAATATGTCATTAGTCATTAATCCGCATTTCCTCTTTAATACGTTAAACTCAATTGCGCGGATTGCTTATTTTGAGAAATCCCATAAAACGGAAGAGTTGATTTATTGCCTTTCTGATTTATTGCGCTACAATTTAAAACAGGATGATGATCTGCATACTATCGGAGCCGAAATGGATAATATTGAAAAATACCTTTATATTCAGAAAACCAGATTTAAAAATCGCTTGGATTATGTGATTGATATTGCAGAGGATATCAAACCCCATCGAATACCGAATATGATTATTCAGCCTATCGTGGAGAATGCAGTTATTCATGGAATAACTCCTAAACGGGGCGGTGGGGCAATCACTATCTGTGCGGAAAAATATAAAAACGAGATTACGATTTCCGTTATTGATAATGGGAATGGGTTTCCCAAAGAAATTTTGCAAAGTTTACACCAGCCGGAGAATAAGCTAGGCATAGGCTTTCGCAGTACGGACCAGCGATTAAAGCGTTATTTTGGAGAGCATTATGGATTACGTGTGGTAAAGTCGGATTATAGTGGCAGTACCGTTACCATCTCGATTCCCACCAAACCCAATGTGAGGCGATAGTAATGAGCGTAGTTTTAATTGTGGAAGATGAATTACTGGAACTGGAATTCCTGGAGTCAATAGTGACTGACCTTCTTCCTAATGATCAAATTCTTACCTGTGAGAGTGGCATACAGGCTGTACAACTGGCAAAACAATATCGACCGGACATTATCGTAATGGATATCCTAATTCCTGAAATGAATGGATTACAGGCTATTCAAGAAATAAAGAAATTTCTTCCCCGGGTAGGTGTAATGATTTTATCCGCCTATTCGGATTTTTCCTATGCACAAACAGCAATTCGCTTGGGCGTTCAGGAGTATCTCTTGAAGCCCATAAAACCTTCGATTATTAATCAGGCAGTACATGACTTGCTGGCTGCTGCCACTGCATGTGAGGACGAAGCTTTTATAGAACCTAAGATCAATCAGATCTATTTCATTGAAAAATCGATAAAATACATTCATGACAACTTTAAACAAAAACTTCCTCTACAACTGGTCTCCTCTTACATTTATGTAAATCCGCAATATTTTAGCCGCATCTTTAAGAAAGAGGTAGGCGTCAATTATATAGACTATGTAAACAATTTAAAGATTGAGTATGCCTGTAAGCTGCTGGAAACAACTAGTTACCCTGCTTATCGCATTTCCAGTGAATGCGGCTTTACGGATCCTTCTTATTTTAACCGCGTTTTCGTACAACAGATGAAAATGACCCCTCATGCATACAGAAGAAAGCATTTATGTGAGAATGCAGAAAGCAATGGATGAGTTCACAGCATCATAAACAGCGAGGACGAAGAACCGGTACTTCATCTGCAAAGAGGAAAGACTGGTTTTTTTATTTGTGAGTGTCACGGGGACGGTTCTTTTGACAGCAATGAGGATGCTTGTTATAATAAACGTGCAATGCGGTTTGATGATACGCAAAAAGTGTGTGTCACTGGAACCGTCCCCGTGACAGTGTTGCGGGATTGTTAAAAACGAGGTGAATTACGTGACAAAGCATTGGAAACCGTTTGTAATAGGCGCGACGACTATGCTGGTGCTTTTTGCAGGCTTTTATATGTTTTTCATGGCATCACAGAACAAGCTGATTCATCAACAACCCTCTCCAACTAGCAATGCAGCTGTTCAGCCCGATGCAGTTACCATTACTCCATTGCCAACGCTGCGCCTAATCCGGGGCAATGAGGTTCCTTTTGAAGGGAAAGTGGAGCTCAAGCAAGCTATTGCCGGGCGTTTTGCCCAAAATGTGACGGTAGTAAGCTTTCAGGCTACCGGTGAGCATGCTGACAAATCAGTACTTAAAATTATTTGGGAAAACGGGGAAGAAGATAAGCTTTCTCCAGGCACGCAAAATAAAACATTTTCCCCTGATAAACGGGCGGTTGAAATATCGGTAAGCGGTTATAGTGTACATGAGAGGCGATTGTTTAAGGATTCTAACCGCAGCGGCACATTAACATGGGAAATTCGCTATGAACCTGTTGAGCAGTAACTAACTGAATGAATCATGGTTTGAGGGACTTGCTGATTAGCTGGCAAGTCTTTTTGCTTATTATGTTCAGTAGATCTTTTTTTCAAATTGTGATAAGGTAGAAATAAATTTCTAATAGAGGATGAACCGCTATTTTTGAAACATGGGTACCTAATTTAAACGAATTATTTGTTGGCTTATCCGTTATGCTGATCCTGGTATTTGGCCTTAGTAAAACGGCAATGTTTCGGCGCATTGTGATTAATAAAGGCACATCACTGACAGAGAAATGCGCTTTGGCGGTTTTCTTTGGTTTGTCAGGTATTCTGGGAACCTATATGGGGGTCTCTGTAGGAGATGGGTTTGCCAATACCCGGGCAGTTAATGTTATTGTTGCCGGACTGGTAGGCGGTAAAATTGCGGGCTTGGGCGCAGGCGTAATCGCCGGACTCCACCAAGGGTATCTCGATAATTTTAGCGCTGTTGGAAGCTCTGTCGCTACAATTCTGGAGGGATTATTTGCCGGTATAGTGGGTAATAATATTGCCCATGGTAAAGACAAATGGGCTTGTGCCTTAGCTGTGGGGATTATTCTTGAAGCATTTCATATGCTACTGCTGCTGCTGATTAATTGGCCTATTGATCACGGGCTGCTTTTTATATCACATATCGCTTTGCCCATGCTGGTAATAAATCCGCTGGGTATTTTAGCTCTGATTGCTATATTGGAAAGTGTCTTTCGTGAACAGGAGATGGTCGAAGGTTCAGCCGCCAGGTTAGTGCTGCAGATAGCTAGCAATACGATTACTCATTTGCGAAAAGGGTTAAATCGCGAATCAGCTGAAAAAACAACGCAAATCATTTTCGCCAGGGTGCCTGATTTAGCGGGTGTGGCAGTTACTAACCTCACCGAGGTATTAGCTTTCACCGGCAGAGAGTCAGAGTCGCATTATCCGGACAGCATAACAAGAAATATTCAACAATCCCTGGAGACCGGCGAATCGGTTTTAGCTCAGACGCATCAGGAAATTGGCTTTATAAGTCCTGACAGTCCGATTGGTTCTAAAATTGTTGCGCCGTTAAAGGATAAGGATGATGTAATCGGAACAATTGTAATATTTAAATTAGAAGAAAGAAGTATTACGCCCTTTGAAATTGAACTGATCAATGGGCTGGCACAACTTATATCCACTCAGCTTGAGGTCAGCAAAAGCGAGCATCAGTCGGCACTGCTTGCTCATGCAGAAATAAAGGCATTACAAGCACAAATTAATCCTCACTTCTTATTTAATGCGCTGAATACAATTCGCTATTATTGCCGCAAGCAGCCTGAGACAGCAAGAGAACTTTTGGTGCATTTAGGAAAGTATTACCGGGATAATATTGTGGCTCACGACGGGCTGGTGGATTTAGCAACGGAGATTAAGCATATACGGGATTATGTAGTCATCGAAACTGCCCGCTTTCAGGACAAGCTGCAAGTTATTTATCATGTTCCTGATGAATGCAATTGCCTGTTACCTCCTTTATTGCTGCAGCCCATTGTGGAAAATGCGATTAAACATGGATTGTATCCTAAGCGGGAAGGTGGAACTGTTACAATTGCCGCACAATTATGGGAAGATAAAATAGTGATTACCATAGAGGATAACGGAGTGGGTATGACACAGGAGCAGATCAGCGAAGTACTTAAACCCGATCCTGCACGGAATAATATTGGTCTTAGTAATGTCTATAGCCGCTTAAAAAGTATATATGGTGACGAATGCGGTTTCTTGATTGAAAGTGAACCAGCAAAAGGGACAAAAGTTACAATCACACTTCCAGTCGAGGGGGAGACAAAAGATGATAAAGATAGTCATTGTTGACGACGAGTATCCTGCTCGCGAGGAACTAAAGGATATGCTGGCAGAGATAGAAGGCGTAGATATTATAGCCGAGTTTGAAGACGGCATGGAAACCATTGATTTTCTGCGGAAAAATGATCATGCAGATGCTGTGTTTTTAGATATTCGCATGCGCCACAAAGATGGCATTGTTACTGCCTGGGAGATTTTACAATTACCTAAGCCTCCCCAGGTTGTTTTCATTACCGGATATGAAGATTATGCTGTTAAAGCCTTTGAATTAAATGCAGTAGACTACGTTCTCAAGCCTTACAGTTTGCAGCGATTGGAGCAGACTGTTGGTAAGCTGCGCAGCATGGCCTCTGTGAATCAGCTTGCTAATGAAAATACATTTGAGTTTCTCAGAAACAATCTTACAAATGAGCAGATGCGGTTATTTGTATGGGTCGGCGAGAAAATGGTTGTATTGCATGCGGATGATATTGTTTATATTAAAACAGATGAAAAAGGGAAACCAATGATTTATAGCAGTAAAGGTATCTTTATGACACGGTTAACCTTAAAGGAAATTGAGAAAACACTTTCACCTGTTCAGTTTGTCAGAACACATAGAAGTTATTTGGTTAATCTCAATAAAGTAAGTGAGGTTGTTCCGTGGTTTAATAATACGTATATGATTTCACTAGATGGGTATAAAGAGGAGCAGGTGCCTGTTGCCCGTCATTACTTGAATGATTTTAAAAGTGCCTTTAAAATTTTGTAGACATTGTTTATTTTTGGGGGGGCATCGCGAGCGCAGCGTGGCGATCTCCTTTGCAGAATTTACTTTTGTCGATAGTCAGACAGTTAGCTTAAGCAGCTAACTGTCTTTTTATTTGTTTACAGTATAAAATATGCATCTAACTGCCTGTTTTTATCATGTTATAGTGAAATGTATCCAAAATGAGCGAAAAATCGCTATAATTTTAATGCAATTCAATCGTAGTCTTTATGCAATCAAGCTCTTAATTGCAAAGGAGGTGCTGAATAAAATACGGGTGATATCGAACAATAACGATAATACCGCTGTTAGTTTGCGTAAGCAATAGTAAGATTGGAGGAAGCGAAACGTGAGAGTTTTCAAAGTAAATGTTAATGGTGTAGCTTACAATGTTGAAGTGCAAGAAGAAGGGGTCGCTATTGCCGCCGCTGCTGCTCCTGCCGCCGCTCCCGCACCAACGTCAGCTCCAGCCCCAGTTTCTGCTCCTGCAGCAGCACCTGTTGCCGCTGCAGCACCTGTTGCCGCTGCAGCACCGAAAGCAGCTGCTGCTGAAGTTGCTGCCGGTGATACCCCTATCAGTGCGCCTATGCCGGGGAAAGTAAGCAAAGTGATTGCTAAAGAAGGCTCAACTGTTAAGAAGGGCGATGTTATCATGCTGCTGGAAGCAATGAAGATGCAAAATGAAATCGGCGCTCCTGCTGCCGGTGTGATCAAGTCCGTAAACGTTGCTGCCGGTGAAAGTGTAAAACCTGGTCAGGTGCTGGCAGTTATTCAAGGTTAACTCAATACAAATCTGATTATCATAACAATCGCTATATTGCATTAGGAGGAAAATACCAATGGAAGCTTTATTTATACAATACCCATGGCTTAATGAATTGCTTATGGGCTTTATGGGCTTATCTTTTAAACATATCGTTATGTGGGCGATCGGTGCCATTCTGATCTGGCTGGCAGTAGCAAAAGACTATGAGCCTGCTCTGCTGTTACCAATGGGCTTTGGCGCTATTCTTGCCAACATTCCTCACTCTTCGGCAGTTTCTCAACATCCTGGTGAGGAAGGTTTCCTAGTTGTTCTTTATAAAATGGGTATTGCTAATGAACTTTTTCCTGTATTGATATTTATCGCTATTGGTGCTATGTGTGACTTTTCACCGCTTATTCGCCGTCCGTCGGTTATGCTGTTTGCAGCGGCCGCCCAGTTCGGTATCTTCACAACCGCTATTGGAGCAACTCTTGTAGGGTTTAGCTTCCCTCATGCAGCTTCTATCGGTATTATCGGTGCTGCTGACGGCCCGACTACTATTTATGTAGCTAGCCGCTATGCTGTTGATTTACTTGGACCACTTTCTGTTGCTGCTTATTCTTATATGTCACTTGTTCCGGTTATTCAACCGCCTGTTATCCGCGCTATTACCACTGAAGCAGAACGTAAAATCAGAATGGGCTTCGAAGGGGAAGAGCCAGTATCTAAAACAACAAAATTCCTGTTCCCTCTCATGATTGTTATCATTGCCGGTATCGTAGCACCGATTTCGGTTGCTCTGATTGGCGCGCTTATGTTTGGTAATTTGTTGAAAGAATCAGGAGTTACTGAAAATCTTTCCAATTGCGCACAAAACGAATTAGCTAACCTGGTCACTTTATTGCTTGGTATTACCGTTGGTGGTACTATGAGCGCAGACCGCTTCTTAACTTTTGATGTTGCATTGATTATGGCCCTCGGTGCAGTTGCCTTCGTATTTGATACTGTTGGCGGCGTACTGTTCGCTAAACTTCTTAACCTTCTCAGCTCCACTAAGATCAACCCGATGATTGGTGCCTGCGGTATTTCCGCATTCCCAATGTCCGGCCGTGTTATTGCTAAGATGGCATTAAAAGAAGATCCCAGTAATTTCATCGTTCAGCACGCAATTGGCGTTAACGTTGCCGGTCAGGTTGCATCTGTTGTAGCCGGTGGTCTGGTATTAGCGCTTATTCCGGCACTGAGCAAATAAAGGAGGTAATGTAAGTGAGTAATGCTACTAGCTCTGCAATTACAATGTTATTTGTCGCTTTACCTACGATGTTTTTCGTAATAGGCGTATTTATTCTTTCCACAAAGGCTCTTCATGCTGCATTTCCTGCACCTGTAGAAGCTGACGACGAAGAATAAGATTCTTCCCATATAGAAGAGAACTTTCAACAAATAAACACCGAATGGATTCGGTGTTTATTTGTTTATATAGCTGATTATCCATAAATTACATAGCCTATTAAATAGGAATAGCAGCCGCTGTTCGAGAATATTGTTACTGGCTTATTTACTGCAATTATGGAGGCTGTTTTCTTGCAATTATCAATGATAGTTAAAGCTGCTGGTCTAAGTGCATTTTTATTAACCATTACGGGCTTATCATCAGCCGCTGTTACAACCCCAGAGGATGGTACTACGGAAGTTTCGTTCAGTTCCTATCGCAGCCACGATCATACATTTTCACAGAACCGGAATGTCTCTGCATGGCAAAATATTAGCGGTTCCACAAGAGCCATGGTTCAAACAAGTGAAATCCAGCTAGGCGATGATAATACAAAACAATACGGCGCTATAAGAAAATTTGCTGCAGGTTTTTATTTTAGCAGCCTGAAATCCAGTACCAGCATATGGCTGGATCAATACGAAAGCGCCCGGGCTTCTGGTGGGTTTCGTATTGACAGCCGTTATTATGCAGATCGAAAAACCAGCATTGTTTGTGCAATCACAAAAATGCCGGTGATTGACCTGGATACTTTAGGTTTTCAGGGAAAGCCGCTGTTAACGACAGATAGCTATACCGTAAAGGCGGAGAGGGTTCTAACCGCGGACAAAGACTTTGCAATTGGTTTGACGCGAGGGTTGTATAGTGACGATAATAAAAATACTGCCTATTCCTTGCAATACGGGCAGACTGTATATGACCGGGGCCGGGACAGACTGCGAATCGGCGCCTATGGTTACAAGGTTAACTGGGATACTGTCAGCCAGTGGTATGGCAATCCTTTAAGCAGTAAGTCCTATGGCGTGACTACTGCCTATGGAGTACGCGATGGTAAGGGGCGTTGGACAACCACTTTTACCGGTGCATGGGGTGCCGACAATGATAATCCTATTGAGTTTTGGCCTTCGCTGCAATTGCAGTACCGGTATCAAGCTTCTGCCAAAGACAGTGTTATGATTGGTTTTGCCAGTGGGCTGCGTACAGATAAAGCAAGTGAATTAGAAGGTCTGCGCCATAATTATCGTCAGATCAATGCAGCTTATCAGGCAAATTGGTAGAATAGGGGCTGTCGTACTAAGAAATTAGTACGATGGCTTTTTTGTAAAAAAGATAATGGGGCTGCCTCAAATAGATGTTAAAAACCTTTTTGAGACAGCCCTCTTGTAATATGGGGAAAAATCTCGGGTTGTCCTTTTGTCATCGCCACAAAAGGACCAAAAAGGCTAGGCCTAGTCTTCCAATAGCCTTGGAAAAATGCCGACTTACTAAAATTCGTAAAATCGCTGTCGCTCAAACAGTACGAATTTCTTAACGTAAGCCGGCATTTTTCCATCCTTCGGACCGGCTATTTCCAGAAGGGCCAAAAGAACGGGAAAAAATTACGTAGGGACGGAAATCATTACTGAAATTGCCCTCTCGCAGATGTTTGGCTGTGGGCATAAACGGGGGCCGCATTGCTCTTTTTCTAAAAGACAATGCGGCCCCTTTTATAGGACAGACGGGGGACTTTGGCTGAGGGTAGTGAATAAGGTAAGAAAGTGGCGTGCGGCAGCTGACAACTGGCGGTTGCGCATCCAGATAACAGCGGCTGATATTTCAATAACAGGATCGACAATTGTTTTGAACACAAGATTAGTGCTGGGGATAAGCCCTATTGCGGCCCGGGGGACTACTGCAATGCCTACATCGGCATCTGCCCAGGCTAAGATCGGCATGATATCATCGCTCTTGCAAAGAAATTGAGGATTGAAATTAGCCTGTTGACAATGAGCTGTAATCATTGCTTCGTATTTGCGGTGAATCATCAAGGGCTTATCAGCAAGCTGGGAAAGGAGAATACAGTCTTGCTGCATTTCTGATGGATCGAGGCGATTCTGATGTATAGCGGCAACCAGAGGTTCCTTTGGCAGTTGAATGGATTCGTAGGTATCGGTGTCAAAAGAAAACCGGACTAACCCGATTTCAATCAAGCCCCCGTTTAGCAGCTCAATAATCCGGATCGACTCACCTTCCCATAACTCAAAATTTAAATTAGGATAGTGCGTATGGAAAATCCGGGCTACTTTAGGCAGTATGGTTGTGCCTGAAGAGGAGGCAGTTCCAATTGAAAGTGTTCCGTGTGTACCTGTTTCAATTGCTTTAATTTCTTTTTCCGTATTATCCATTAATTTAAGTAATTGTTCAGCCCGGTTTCGGAGCAGACAGCCAGCTTCGGTAAGTTGAATTCTGCGATGTCCCCGGATGAAAAGTCGAGTGCCTAAACTCTCTTCCAGTTGTTTCATCTGCCTGCTAAGCGGAGGCTGGGCAATATTCAGTCGCTGTGCGGCAGTTGTGATATTACCCTCCTGGGCGACTGCCAGAAAATATTGCATTTCGCGGATACTCATCATACTGATAGCCTTCCTTATCAAGTTTGCATACCTTTAAAGTATGGTAAATGAATATTTTTAGTATTATTAGTATAGCAGTAACTTTGCTATAATGGAAAGCAGAAAAAATATTTGTTATAGGGATGGAGGATATCAATTGAGTAGGCCTTTGAATTCATTTGTGATAGCAGATGCTAAAGCGTGTATTGGCTGCCGGGTCTGTGAAGTAGCCTGCGCTGTTGCCCATGCAGAAAAAACAGTAAAAACGGTAGGAGATTTTGATGCGCCTCTATTGCCGCGCCTTTACCTCGTTAAAACGCCAGAAGTGACCGTTCCGGTCCAATGTCATCACTGTGAAGATGCTCCTTGTGCTAAATGCTGCCCGGCTGGAGCAATTGGGAGGCAAAACAACAAAGTGATTATAAACGAGAAGACTTGTATTGGCTGTAAAAGCTGTATGATTGCTTGTCCATTTGGTGCAATAGAGCTGATTGTATCGCCTAGAACCCTAGAAAATCCAGAATTGCCGTCAGTTGTTGCCAGTAAATGTGATTTGTGCAATAACCGGTCCACGGGACCAGCATGTGTACAAGCCTGTCCCAGGCAGGCACTCACCCATGTTAATTTAGAGCAAGCAAGACGGCAGCGCCGTATTAAGGCAGCAAGCACAGCTGGTGAGCTCATTGGGTGGGAGGAGTAAACTGTGAAACAAAATAAATATGTTACAATAGATGCTGAAATTTGTACCGGTTGTCAGCGATGCTGTGAAATATGTCCTGTAGATGCAATTGAGGGCGAACAAGGAAAACCACAGACAATTAACAGTGATAAATGTGTTATGTGTGGACAATGTGTACAAGTTTGTAGTGCTTATGCGTCCTGTTTTGAGACGTATCAGGATTCCCCCCTCCACAGATTACAGGAACGCCGCATGCCGGAGATTGTCAGAGAGCCTTTATTTGCTGCTTACTATATTGGTGATATTCCTCAGGTTAAGCAGGCATTAGCCAATCAATCGCTGTTCACGATGGTGCAGTGTGCTCCGGCGGTACGTGTTGCAATTGCCGAGGATTTTGGTATGGAGCTTGGGAGTCTGGTACCTGGTAAATTAGCTGCTGCTCTCAGGCGCTTAGGGTTTAAGCGGATTTATGATACGAATTTTGCTGCTGATTTAACCATCATGGAAGAGGGCAATGAATTAGTTAAGCGCATTACGCAAGGGGAAGCTTTACCGATGTTCACTTCCTGCTGCCCGGCGTGGGTAAAATATGTCGAAGATGAGTATCCAGAACTGATAAAGCACCTGTCCAGCTGCAAATCACCGCAGCAGATGGCTGGAACCATGTTTAAAACGTATGGGGCAGCACTTGATTCGGTGGCTCCTGAAGCAGTTTATAGTGTAGCAATAATGCCTTGTACGTGTAAAAAAGCAGAAGCACTTCGGCCGGAAATGCAGTCTAGCGGTTTTCGCGATGTAGATGCAGTATTGACGACTAGGGAATTAGCCTATTTGATTAAAGAGGCGGGCATTGACTTTAACAGCTTGCCGGAAGAAAGCTTTGATGATCCACTAGGCTGTTATTCAGGTGCCGGTCATATTTTTGGTGTTACCGGCGGCGTTATGGAAGCCGCCATTCGCACAGCCTATGAGCTCATAACCCACAAGCCGCTGGCTGATATTAATGTGACCACAGTACGTGGTGGACAAGGTATTAAGAAAGTAACAATCAATGCCGGTCCGGTACAACTGAAGACAGTAGTTGTCGCAGGCCTTAAAAATGCAATACCATTGCTGGAAGAGTTAAAAAACGGAAAAGCGGATTTTCATTTTATGGAAGTAATGACCTGCCCGTCAGGATGTATCAGTGGCGGGGGCCAGCCTAAGCTGCTATTGCCTGAAGACCAGATAACAGCCCGGGAGCTGCGGGCTTCCAGTATGTACCACCATGATGAAGAACAGAAGTTTCGCAAGTCTCACGATAACCCGGCAATTAAAGAAGTATATGAAAAATTTCTGGGTGAGCCGCTGGGGCATCATGCCCATAAGCTATTGCACACTCACTATGGAGACAGAAAAAATCGGCACGAGGCTAAATAGCTGATATTATGCTGCCTAGAATGATGGGGAGGTAGGAATATGAATGATTTTGTAGTGGCAGACCCGAAAAAATGCATCGGCTGCCGTACCTGTGAAGTTGCCTGTGCGATGGCTCATGCCGGTGAAAATGCACTTGACCATTTGACCACAGATACGTTTTCTCCCAGACTGCAAGTAGTTAAAACGGCTAAAGTCAGTATGCCGGTGCAGTGCCGGCACTGTGAAGACGCCCCCTGTGCGAGAGCCTGTACTGTTCAGGCCATTGTGCAAAGCGGCAATTCGGTGCAAGTTGTTGAGGGGCGGTGTGTGGGCTGCAAGGCCTGTTTAATAGCTTGTCCTTACGGAGCAATTGAACTGATTGTTTCTGATACAGACGAAACCAATACGAGAGTTGAAGCGCTAAAGTGCGATCTTTGTGTGAAGAACGATAGTGGACCGGCCTGTATAAAAGTATGTCCGACAAAAGCGCTGCACAGAGTCGAGGGAGCGCAAATAGCTGGACGCTTGCGGAATAAGCGCCTGAAGGCAGCTCTGGGAGCAATCAATACGATTGGGTCAAACTAGCAGACCTATTTGCAGATGGAGGTTGTAAAATGGCGAAGAAAGTGTTAACTGTATGTCCCTATTGCGGCAGCGGCTGCCAAATTTATCTTTCCGTAGAAAACGGCAGTATTATTGGTGCTGAGCCAGGGCCGGGACGTACCAATGAAAGCGAATTATGTTTAAAGGGTTATTATGGGTGGGATTTTTTGAAAGATACCAAGCGACTGACGGCAAGGCTGACTAAACCGCTGATCAGGCGCACTCGTTCGGAGCAATTTGAAGAAGTATCCTGGGAGGAAGCAATTGAATTTGCCTCTTCCAGACTACAAAAGATAAAAGAGCAATACGGCCCTGATGCTATTATGGCTACGGGTTCAGCCCGGGGACCGGGTAATGAAGCGAACTATGTCATGCAAAAGTTTGTGAGAGCTGCATTAGGAACGAACAATATAGACCATTGTGCCCGCGTATGTCACGGTTCCTCTGTGGCTGGGCTGGCAGCAACTCTGGGAAATGGCGCTATGTCCAACTCTATTCCTGAGATTGAAGACACGAAATGTGTATTTATTTTTGGCTATAATGCGGCAGACTCCCACCCGATAGTTGCCCGTCGTATCTTGAAAGCGCAGGAAAAGGGGGCCAAAATAATTGTAACTGACCCCCGTTTTACCGAGCAGGCCCGGGTTGCCGACTTATGGCTGCCGATAAAAAATGGTACGAATATGGCTTTGGTAAATGCTTTTGGCAATGTATTAATTGAGGAAGGCTTGATTAAAAAAGACTACATAGCCAATTATACGGAAGGGTTTGAGGAGTATAAGAAAACGGTAGCTAAGTATACTCCGGAATATGTTGAAAAAATTACGGGAATACCGGCTAATGACATCCGTATGGCAATTCGCATGTATGCGAAAGCTCCCAGTGCCTTTATTCTCTGGGGAATGGGAGTGACCCAATTCGGGCAGGCGGTGGATGTAGTCAAAGGGCTGTCGTCGCTGGCGCTGCTTACCGGCAATCTGGGACGCCCCAATGTGGGAGTGGGGCCGGTTCGGGGACAGAATAACGTGCAGGGAGCTTGTGATCATGGGGCATTGCCTAATATGTTTCCTGGCTATCAGCCTGTAAAAGATAAAGCAAGCAGAACTAAATTTGAAAAAGCCTGGGGCGTGTCTTTACCGGATAAACAGGGCTATCATCTTACCGAGGTGCCACATCTTGTTAAAGAAAACAAGCTGAAGGCATATTACATCTTCGGTGAAGATCCGGTACAGAGCGATCCCGATGCGGCAGCAGTCCGGGAGTCGCTGGATAATATGGAACTGGTGATTGTGCAGGATATCTTTATGAACAAGACGGCTCTTCATGCCGATGTTATTTTCCCGGCCACATCCTGGGGAGAGCATGAGGGCGTGTATTCCTCAGCTGACCGCGGGTTTCAGAAATTTAATAAAGCAGTCGAACCCAAAGGGGATGTAAAGCCTGACTGGGAGATTATTTCGCTTATGTCAACTGCGATGGGTTACCCCATGCACTATAATAAGACTGAAGAAATTTGGGAAGAGCTGCGTCTATTATGCCCTATTTATGAAGGCGTGACATATGAGCGGCTCGAAGAGCAGGGGAGTATTCAGTGGCCGTGCCCAACTGTTGGCCATCCCGGCACACCGTATTTGTACGAAGGAAATAAATTTGATACGCCAAGCGGCAAAGGACTGTTGTTTGCGGCAGAATACCGTGCACCGAAAGAGCGCCCTGATGAGAACTATCCCTTAATCCTGTGTACTGTGCGGGAAATTGGTCATTATTCGGTACGAACCATGACAGGTAACTGCGCAGCCCTGCAGGTACTGGCCGATGAACCAGGATTTATTCAGATCAGCCCTGCTGATTTGATGAAGCTAGGTGTTAAAGATCAGGAACTGGTATGGGTATCTTCGCGGAGGGGTAAAGTTATCGCCAGAGCGCTGAGTACTGAACGGGTAAATACCGGCGCTGTTTACATGACATATCACTGGTGGATTGGTGCCTGCAATGAGCTGACGATTGACCATCTTGATCCTATTTCTAAAACACCGGAATATAAGTATTGTGCTGTTAAGGTTGAAAAAATTGATGACCAGGCAGATGCTGAAGAGTATGTACAGCGCGAATACAGCAAGCTCAAAAAGAAAATGTTTTGCTAAAAATGTGTATTTTACTCGCATTTCAAAATAAAGATGGTGTACACTAGGAGGGGTGACTATATATTATATACCGTAAGAGTAAAGTTGGAGGGGAACTATGATTATATTTAAATCAGCAAGAGAATTAGCAATCATGCGTGAGGCCGGATTGATTGTGGCCGAGTGTCATGCGCTTCTTGGTGAAAGAATAAAGGCAGGAGTATCCACTCTCGAATTGGATGAACTTGTAGAAGGTTACATCAGAAGAAAAGGAGCCATTCCCAGCTTTAAAGGCCATCACGGCTTTCCTGCTTCTATTTGTGCGTCAGTGAATGATGTGATCTGCCATGGGATACCGAATGGGCAGCCGCTGCAAGACGGGGATGTCATAACCATTGATATTGGTGCGAAGGTGAATGGTTATCATGGTGATTCTGCCTGGTCGTATGCGGTAGGGGAAGTATCGCCTGAAATTGAGAAGCTGATGAAAGTAACCAAGGAATGTTTATTTCTTGGCATTGAGCAGGCTCAGCCGGGCAAGCGCATCGGTGATATCGGGCATGTTATTCAAACGTATGCGGAAAGCCTGAAGTATGGAGTAGTAAGGGACTTCTGCGGTCATGGTGTGGGGCGGGAACTATGGGAAGATCCTGAAATTCCTCATTATGGTCATGCAGGCAAGGGCGCGCCAATTAAAGCGGGCATGACAATTGCGATTGAGCCGATGATCACCATGGGGCGGTGGCAGGTGAAAACAGATCCCGACGGGTGGACGGCCCGGACAATTGACGGCTCGATCTGCGTCCAATATGAGCATACGCTTGCGGTAACGAAAGAAGGGCCGGTAATTTTAACTCAGCTATAATAAAAAACGTATTACCTGAATATGCGCAGGTAATACGTTTTTTTATTTTTAGCCGCTGGCTGCTGCCGCTTGTCCGGTGCAGCTCGCTGCAGATAACCGGCCCTGGTGCAAATGCACGGTAAAGTCTGCCCGGGCCGCTAAATGCGGGTCGTGAGTGACGATAATAACGCTGCTGCCATTGGTACGTGCTTGCAGTAAGGAGTCGGCAACGCTGGCGGCCAGTGCCGGGTCAAGATCATTTGTTGGTTCATCAGCAAGCAATATTGCAGGTTTAAGTACTAAGGCTCTCGCTAAGGCCACCCGGCGCATCTGGCCCAGGCTGAGTTCCTGCGGCCGGTGATTCATCCGGTGTGTCAGTTCAAACCTGGCTAATAAACTGCGGGCGTATTTTTCAGCGTCTTTGCCGGACCTGGCAAACCAGGCAGGAAGCATCACGTTTTCCAGCGTTGTGAGCGAAGATACAAGGCGGGAACGCTGAAAGACAAGCCGAAATACTGGGCCCGTAATTTCGCTTGTTCTTCGGCAGAGGACTTTGTTATATCACGGCCATTTACAACCACTTTGCCGGATGTTGCCTGCTGCAGCAAGCCGATGATCGAGAGTAAGGTGGTTTTCCCGCTGCCTGATTGTCCGGTAAGTGCCAGCGCTTTTCCGGCTTCCAGCGTCAGGGAAATCTCTGATAGAATGGTATCTGTGCCATAGACCTTTGTAATCTGTTGAATTTCCAGCAAATGTCCCATATGTTCCCCTCCTTAATCGAATTCACCCCGGGTCATAGTCGTACTTGGATCAATTTGCCGTCCCCGGTATGATGGTAACCAGGCAGCCAGTGCTCCCATCAGCATATAAACTCCGGTAAGGGTGAGGGACAGCAAGGTCAGGAAGAACCAAGAAGGTGCTATGAAGGGAAAGGATTGATAGGCAGCGAGAACAATCAGCCCTGTCTGATATAAGGCTTCACCCAGAATAAGGCCGGTAAGTCCTCCTGCAAGCGTTATGAAAATTGCCTCACCGACAATAATGTAGGTTATATCACGGACGGAGGCTCCAATAGCTAAATAGAGGCCCCACTCGGCTTGCCGGTCCCACGTCAATGTGTAAAAGCGGGAAAAGAGCTGAAAAAGTGATGCGATAGCAGTCAGCGCGGCTGCACCGCCTAAAAGCAGCAGCAGTACAGTAAATTGATCATTAATGCGTTTCTTTACCTCTGCTGCCACAATGGTCTGAACGTAGCCAACTTGCTGAATTGTGCTCACAATTTCGTTAACATTGGCAGTGTCACTGACTTTTACCAGAACGGCAGATATGAGCCCCTCGGGAGGCCCCTGCTTCTCCCACACCGGTTTTAACTGCTTATTGGCACTGACTACCCGCCGGGCCTCGTCCATACTAACAAATAGGGAATAATCCAGAGTTGTACCCGTTTCCTCAGCAATAGCGACGATGTTGTACCATTTGCCGAGAATCGCAATCTTATTTTTAACCCAGGTGGGAATTTTGGCCCCGAGGATCACTTCATCTGCACTTAATTCGTTTTTGTGTATCTTTTTAAGCCATGGTCCGACAATCCAGTCACTTGCCGGATCATAACCCAGCATCCGGTTATTAGTACCGATATCATGGCAGTCTGCCGTCAGCGTATTAGTGAAAAACTGGGGTGTCGCAGTTGTGACACCCGGAATACTTCTTACGGCATCGAGGGTGTCTTTCGGCATATACGTATTGGCAATTGCTCCGCCGAATAAATAAAGACTGGGCTCGATTGTTAACCCACCTGGTATAATCACAATATCAGCACCCATGCGCTGCCTGGATATTTCCATGCCTGAATGAATACCTTTGTAAAGAGCGGTTATGCAAAAAATAATGGCGATGCTAATGGCTATCGCTATAATAATGGACAATGCTTGCAGCTTACGGTGGAGCAGGCTTTTCCAAATTAAAAAAGTCATTTAGCCGTCCTCCCGGGAGTTGCGAACCTGCAACCAGATAAGCAAGGCGCCCGTTACTGTAAATAAGCCACCGCCGAGTGTAACGAAAAATGTAGTTTTGTGGCAGGCGCCGGCATCGGGGCATATGCCGATAACCCAAGGTTGAGGCAACAGGAGGATGGTACTTCCCAGAAGCAAAATAACGATACCGTTCAGTAAACGAGCTTCTGTGCCGGTCAGCACAAAGAGGCTGCCTGAGAAAATGACTGCCAGCAGGGTAACGATAAACTCAGCCTGATAAGCATAATGGCAGAGCATAGGCTGTGAGCTGCCGGTAAGTCCTGTACAAACCGGAATTATTTTCGGCAAGGCTAAGAGCATAAGGCTGATCAGAAGTGCCACCCATGATAGAGTTTTGTAATGATTCATGTTAGTACCTCCTTGAAATAGGCAATTTACTCATGAGCCCTATTTACTTTATAGAGAGCAAAGCACTGACGCAGTTTGCGTTTGTTCAGGCAGCAGCTGACCATGCTGTGTCGGATTACCATGGTTAGGAGTTTGCCTGAAGGGAGCGCGGTTAAAGCCGGAATACAAAATGAGAATACCTGCTAGAAATAGTCCAATTGCAAAAACAGTGTAGCGCAAAAGTGTCATCGTAAAACCTCCTTTCAAAATAATAAAAGGCTAAGATTGCCCTTGAAGGGAATCTTAGCCTTTAGATTTGATCGTCTAATCAGCCAATAGCTTAGCACTATTATTTATAGGGTTGCTTGAATTGTTCTCATCCTAGCACATTGGCTGAAACCGTGTCAAGAAGAAATTGTAGAAGATCATGATTGACATGATAAATGCTATTGTGATACCATATTACCAAATTTCATTGTGCCGTTTAGCGCTGATCAGGTAACTGAAGGCGGATACTTTTCATTTCGGTGAAAAGTATCCGCCTTATATTTTCTCACAATTCTTTGTAGAGTCTGCTAGAATGGAGGAAGAACATGTTTCATGATGTCATTTGGAAAACACTATTTACACTACAGCGACTGCTGGCAATATTTCTTTTTCTGGCTCTTTGGGAGGCCCTGCCGCGCTTTGGCTTTGTTGATCCATTTTTTCTCCCGCCGTTGTCGCACGTTATTCAGGCTATCATAAAGATGGCGCAAACAGGCGAATTATTTCAGCATTTGGCAATCAGTCTGCGCCGGACACTTACCGGCTTTACACTCGGGCTCCTGGTTTCCGTGTCGTTAGGACTGCTTATCGGCTGGTTCAGCAGAGTGGAGCGCTTTGCTGATCCTTTACTGCAGGCTTTTCGCCAAACTTCGGCATTGGCCTTATTCCCAGTATTTATTCTGTTTTTTGGAATTGGAGAGATGTCAAAGGCTGCTATTATTTTTTGGGGTGTCCAATGGCCGATCTTGCTTAACACGATTTCCGGTGTAAAAAATGTAGATCCTCTGCTGATTAAATCGGCCCGTTCCATGGGGGCCTCACAACTGGTTATTTTCCGTAAGGTAGTACTCCCGGCGGCATTACCATCAATATTCACGGGAGCCAGGTTAGGCGCTACTTCAGCCATTCTCTTGCTGATTGCAGCAGAAATGGTAGGAGCAAAAGCCGGTTTGGGTTTTTTAATATTTGATGCTCAGCAGAAATTTCAAATTCCCCGGATGTATGCGGCAATTTTACTTATGTCTGTCATTGGCTATTTTGCAAACTATACACTGGTGAGGCTTGAAAAAAAATATACCGCATGGAAAGAAGAGCTTCGTCCAGGTAATTAATCTAACTAACATATATATGGAAAGGTGGTCATTATTTTGACAGCAAATCATTTTGATACGAAAATTAACCGTCATCAATCAGGCAGCGTAAAATGGGATGATGCTGATTTTTTGTTCGGAGCCGAAGGCGTGTTGCCTTTATGGGTGGCTGATACGGATTTTCTTGCTCCTGCTCCAGTGCTGGAAGCCATTCAAAAGCGGGCAGCTCATGGCGTTTTTGGTTATCCTTCACCCCGGCATCAAGGATTTAAGGCACTACAGGGGTGGCTGAAGAAGCGGCATAACTGGGAGCCGGATGAGGCGTGGATGGTGAGTACACCCGGCGTTGTTACAGCTCTATCCGTTGCAATCCAAACTTTTACGCAGCCAGGAGATAAAATTATTATACAACCGCCGGTCTATCCACCATTTTTTTCATCAGTACAACGCAATGGGCGGCAGATTATTGAGAATCCGCTTATCAATGAAGGTGGAAACTACCGGATTGATTTTGACGATCTCGCCCGCAAAGCGAAAGATGCAAAGCTGCTTATTTTCTGCAATCCCCATAATCCGGTGGGAAGGGTTTGGTCTAAAGAAGAATTAAAAGAATTAACTGCTATTTGCCTGCAAAATAATTTGCTAATTGTGTCCGATGAAATTCATAGTGACTTGATTTTACAAGAGCATCGTCATATCCCATTGAGTTCGCTGTCACAAGAATTAGCTGCCCGGATTATTACTTGCATGGCACCTAGTAAAACCTTTAATACTGCAGGCTTGTATACATCAACTGTGATCATTTCTGATGCGGAAGTACGTAAGCAATTTACGGACAGCGTGCAGACGCTGGGGATTGCAAAGAATAATGTTTTCGGTATAGCAGCGCAGGAAGCGGCTTATCTTTATGGCGAACCCTGGCTGGAGCAGTTGTTAGTTTATCTGGAAGGAAATGCCGATTTTTTAACCGGCTTTGTTGCTGAAAAATTACCGAAAATTAAAATCAAGAAGCCTGAAGGTACTTACCTCGCTTGGCTCGATTGCCGTGAGCTTGGGCTTACAGCAGATCAACTTGGCAGTTTTTTTGCTAATGAAGCCAAAGTGGGACTCAATAATGGTGCTACATTCGGTCAACAGGGGGAAGGCTTTATGCGTCTGAATTTTGGCTGCTCCCGTGAAGTGCTGCGCGAAGCCTTGGAGCGGATTGAACAGGCGTACAAAAAGGAGCGCTTCTAGTATGACAGAGTCTCTTTTAGCAGCCAGAACCGGACAAATTCAGCTGCCTGTATTTCGTGAAATCGCCGCTCTGGCTGCACAGCATAAGGCGATTAATCTGGCAGGAGGGACACCGGATTTTCCGGCGCCGGCCGTTGTGAAGCAGGCCGCTGCTCAGGCTATTGAGGCTGATCTGAATCAATATGCACTCTCCCATGGCGTAAAAGAATTGCGTGAAGGCATTGCGGCCAGGATACAACAGGAGCATCGTATAAGCGTTGATCCGGATACGGAAATCACCGTTTGCTGCGGCTCTACCGAGGCAATGACGGCAGCCTTACTGGCAGTAATTAATCCCGGAGATGAAGTCATTATTATAGAGCCTGCTTTTACCATTTATGCACCGGGGGTTATCTTAGCCGGCGGCCGGCCTGTGCCCGTCAAGCTGGAAGCGCCGGAGTTTAAGCTTGATTCGGGATTATTGGAACAAGTTGTTTCTTCCCGGACAAAAGCGGTTATTTTTAATTGTCCTCATAATCCTACTGGAAGAGTTTTTTCGAAGGAAGAGGTAGCGGGTGTTGCCGAGGTTTGTCTTAAGTATAATTTGGTGGCTCTTACCGACGAAATTTATGACGAAATTTTCTTTGACGGACTTGCTCCAGTACGATTATGGGCTCTGCCCGGTATGCGGGAACGAACGATACTGATTAATGGCTTATCAAAAACCTACAGTATAACCGGCTGGCGGTTGGGGTATGTAATTGCTCCGCCGGTGTTTACGCAGGCGATTAAAATTACGCATAACTACTTGTCACTCAGTGCGCCTGCCCCGCTGCAAACGGCTGCTGTTACGGCAGTTTGTTTACCTCAAAGCTATTATGAGGAATTGCGCAGGACATACCAGGAGAGGCGTGATTTGCTGTTAGCAGGCTTGAATCGTTTAGGATTTTCTTGTCTGAGACCGGAGGGCAGTTATTTTATTATTGCCCGCTTTGATCAGTTCTCCCGTCAGGATGATCTGGCGTTTGCGAGATTGCTGGTTAAGCAGGTTGGCGTGGCAGCTGTGCCGGTATCGGGCTTTTATACTCAGCCTGAGTCGAAGGACCGTTCCTTTTTACGGTTTGCTTTTTGTAAACAGGCAGAGACGCTGGTTGCAGCATTAGAGCGGCTGCAGCAATTAGTGTCTTGACCAAGTTAAATCTTAGTTTAGCCAGCGTATCTTTTTCCGCACTGCTGCGTTGTCGTCGCCTTACATATTCTCGATATGCGCGGACTCCTCCGCCTTGCATTGCAAAAAAATCTACACTGTCTAATTCTAATTCACAACTTTGTCAAGACACTATCAGGAAGGGAGGGGAACTGATGAAGCAGTACGGGATTGTATCTCCCTCAATAATTGAGGAATTGGCAGAAATAGTCGGCAGTGAATACCTGATCGGCGCCTCTTCTATTCCCGGGAAATATGGCTATGATGCGGGAACGCAGTCAGGAAGGCATTATTTGCCGGAGGTTGTGGTGTATCCTGCTGATACAAGGGACGTTGCGGCTGTTATTAAGGTTGCCAACCGTGAAAGAATTCCTGTTACACCTCGCGGCGGCGGCACCGGACTTGCCGGTGGTGCCGTAGCAGTTTATGGAGGAATTCTACTTGATCTTGGACGGATGAATCGCATCATGCATATTAATAAATCCGAGAAATATCTAATTGCTCAATCGTCGGTACCCACTATTGAAATACAACAAACTGCCTATCAGCAGGGGCTGTTATACGCCGGAGATCCCTGCAGCAGCGACGAATGCGTTATTGGCGGCAATATTGCTACGAATGCCGGCGGCAATTTAGCAGTCAAGTATGGAGTAACTGCTGACCAGATATACGAACTGGAAATCGTAACCGCCCAGGGAGAGATTGTCACTTTAGGCGGTCATTTGAAAAAGAATTCGACCGGCTACGGGTTGGTAAAAATATTTGCAGGTTCGGAAGGGACGCTGGGCATCATTACGCGGGCTACTCTTAAGCTGCAGCCACTGGCGCCCATTATTGTTAATTATGTAGCTGTATTTGCTGACTTAGCGGCTGCACTGGCTGCAGTTACCGCCATTCTGGATAAGAAAGTACCTGATATTATTTCATTGGAACTAATGGATCGCGGCACTGTTTTTGCGCTTGAGCGTTACCGTAAGGAGCTGCTTTTACAAGGACATAAGGGTGATGCGCTGATTATTCAGATAGAAGCACAGGATCAGGCTGAACTACAGATAAAATATAAGCTCCTCACACAAATCCTCGGCACAGTAGAGCATATTGCTTTTTTTGAAACGGATGGGACTCGCATTTGGCAGGCCAGGCGTATGTGGGGAAAGGCTAATCAAGCCGAAAAGCCAGTTAGCGTATCGGAGGATATTGTCGTCCCTGTTCATTCCGTTCTGCCGTTTATTGAGAGCTTTCAAACCTTTATTGCTTCTGCCGGATTTGAGTTTCGCATAGCCGGTCATGCCGGTGACGGTAATCTGCATTTGCGCATCATGCCTAATCGGGTAGCGCTTACGGAATGGGAAGATGCACTAGTCGAGTTTCGAAAAAAACTATATCAAGAGGTTTATCGTTTGGGAGGCCGTTTATCAGGAGAACATGGTATCGGTTTAAAGCGCAAGGCGCACTTAGCCGGTCTAATTGATCCAGTTGAGCTGACACTGATGAAAGCTATGAAGCAGGCATTTGATCCTAACAATATCTTAAACCCCGGAAAGATTTTCGATTTAGATTAAAGGAAAAAATAAGGTAATAGGTATAAAAACCCGCAAAATGCGGGTTTTTTGTTCTGATTTGAGTAGGATAGTGGCAAGGTTGTTTGTTGTAACTTAAAGAATATGGAGATATAATTAAATTTTAATCTTCTATTAGCCTATTTATTGTGAGGCGAAAAAAATGTCCGTCCTGGTACAACTATTTTCAAACAGGCAATTTCAAAGTATTGCTTTTGTACAGATGCTGACTGTTTTCAGCACTAATTTGTTGGCTCCCATTTTACCTGTCCATTTTAAACTGCAAGGACTAAGCGAATCGGAAATTGGTTTTATTATGGGGATTGTTTCCCTTGGCGCTTTGGTAGTCAGACCCTGGTCAGGGATGAGTGTTGACTTACGTGGCAGCCGCTGGACAATTCTTTTTGGCCAGATTTTGACGCTTATCGGCATTGCCGCTTTTGTATGGACGACTAGCTTTTGGCCGCTTCTATTACTGCGCTTTTATCAAGGAATTGCGATGGCTTTTTATGGAACCGGGTCCATTACCTTTGCCAGCTGCGTGGAAACACCGGAAAATACTTCAGCTGCGATTGCTTATTTTTCCTTATTTACGATGATTGGTTTGGGGATTGGTACAAGCGTTGCTCCTCTTGTCTATGGCAGCTTGGGATTTACACCGGTAATTGCAATTAGTCTGACTGCCGTACTGGGGGCACTGCTGTTTATGAAGGCTTACTCCAAACCGGTACCGCGCTGTGAGAGTGACCTGCGGGCACCTTTTCGGACAGTTTTAACAACAAAAGTAGTATTAGCTCCTTCTGTTTGCCTCTTTGCTTCCAATTTTGCGCTGGGAACAGCTTTTACCTTTGTACCTCTTTTATCGCTGACACAGGGGATTACTCATTATTTTGTGTTTTTTGTAGCCTTCAGTATTGCCGTAGTGTGCGCACGACTAGGGGTTCAAGCTATCAATAGCCGCTGGGGACCGGAACGAACCTCGATTGGTGCCAGCCTGCTCAATGCGCTTAGTGCGCTCCTGCTGGCAGTTTTGCCATCTATAGGTACCTATGCTGTAGCAGGGATTTTAATTGGTTTCGGATTCGGAATTGTTTATCCAACGTTAGCCGGATATTTAGTGCAGCACGTCAATCCTGCCAACAAAGGAACTGCACTTAGTATTCTGTCGGGAGCTGGCGATATTGGCAATGCTCTTGGCGCTTCCGTGCTGGGAATTGTGGCACAGACCATGGGCTTTACAGCTGTATTCGCAGGGGCGGCGTTGGTTATTATAGCCTGTACATATTATTTTTACAGCACTTTACTGATAAGACGACAGGCTGGTATGCACTAAAACAAGCAAGACAAGTGAGGCAAGACATATGAGAAACTGGCAGATATTGATTTTACTGGTACTTTGTAATTTGTTTTGGGCCGGCAATTATGTGTTTGGCAAATATGTTATTTCTGAAATAACTCCTTTATGGATTACTTTTTCGCGATGGGTATTAGCACTTTTTTTCTTGTTTCCTATAGCTTATTACTTCGAAAAAATGGAATGGAAATCGATCAAAGAAGAGTGGCTGTTATTAACCAGTATGGGGGTTCTCGGGATTATCGGCTATAATCTGCTGCTTTACTCGGCGTTGGCCTATACAACAGCAACGAATGCTGCGCTGGTAAGTGCTTTAAACCCGGGTATTATTGTTTTAGTTTCCGTTTTTCTTACAGGTGAGCGGGTTTCAAGATTACAGGCGGCAGGTTTTTTTCTTTCTCTTACCGGTGTGCTTATTATCTTGACAAACGGGGAATTAGCCCGCTTACTCCAGGCAAATTACAACCAAGGCGATTTACTCATGCTGGCAGCAGTTCTTATTTGGACGGCATATTCGCTGATCAGTAAAAAAATACAAACTCCGCCAATTACCGCCACAGCAGTGTCGTCGGCAATAGCCGTATTATTGATGGCACCGTTTGCTGTTTCACAGGGGATCAATTTTGCTGCTATTAAGCCATTAGCATTAGGCGGGATTCTTTACATCATTCTGTTCCCCTCTGTATGTTCCTTTGTATTCTGGAACTTGTCCGTCAAGGCAATTGGCGCCAGTAAGTGTGGTGTTTTCCTTAATTTAATTCCTGTTTTTACGGCGATAATCAGTGTAATACTTGGAGAGCGAATAACGCTTGCCCAGGTGCTCGGAGGCTTATCAGTCTTTATAGGGGTTTACCTGACAACAGGAATGCTGGACAGGCTATTGATTAAACAAGAAAAAGTGACAGAAAACTAGGACGTGTCTGCAACCTAGAGCACTGACCAATGACGAGTGATTTTTCGCCACCGTCAGTGGGTGGTCAAGACAGTCAGCAGATACGCCCTGGGTAAAGAGGTGGCAGGACAAATGTTAACAGAGCAAACTTTTGCTGAGACAGTAGCCGCAAACGGTGGGCGAGTTTATCGGGTTGGCGGATGCGTTCGTGATACCTTAATGGGAGTTGTTCCGAAAGATATCGATTTTTGTGTCGCAGGTATGGTAAAGAAAAACTTTAAGGTACTTTTTCCTGAAGTAGAAGAAATCGGCAAAAGTTTCCCGGTTTTTCGCCTGTTGATTGATGGTAAGAAATGTGAAGTCGCTTTTGCACGGACTGAGCGGAAAGAGGGCAGCGGCTATAAAGGTTTTAAAATTTCATCCAATCCCAAAGTAACAATCCAGGATGATCTATATCGGCGGGATACGACAGTGAACTCGATGGCAGTAGATTGTTTAACCGGAGAGTTGATTGATCCTTTTCAGGGGCGCCAGGATATTAAGGCCGGTATATTGAGGGCAACGAGCGGGCACTTTTCGGATGATCCGATGCGGGCTTTGCGGTTGGCAGGACAGTCAGCCCGTTTGGGCTTTACGGTAGAAGAAAATACGCTGGCTCTCGCCAGAGCTGTTCGCGATGAGCTTGCGGAAGAACCTTCCGAGAGGCTGATAGCCGAATTGACTAAGGTGCTGGAGGGAGCCCGGCTCCCTGCAGACTTTTTCAAGGTGCTGCATAAGGCCGATTTGCTGCAAATTGCCTTTCCGGAAATTGCGGAATTGTCTAGTCCGGTGTTTGACGAGACTATGGAACAGCTGGACCTGGCTGCCCAGGCAACACACGAGCCCAAATTGCGTTTTGCAGCTTTGGGTTTTACCTTAAGCAAAGAAACTTTGCTGCGATGGAACCACAGTATGACTTTACCTGGAGACTGGGTAGAGGCGGCAGCTATGGCCGGTAAGATAAAAGGGCTGCTGTCACAGCCTACCCCGGAAAATGTGGTGGCCGCAATTAATCAGTTAAGGCGTGGTTCACTTAGTATAAGCGAATTTGATATCCTTGCAAAAGGAGTGCGCTTGAATGTACCTGAATTAGGCCCACTGCAAGCTGCTATCTCGCTGCTGCCGGGTGAGGCGGTACCTAAGGACCTAAAGGGGAAGGAAATTGGTGAATGGTATAAAATTAAGCATATTGCCGCTATCCGGCAGATGCTCAACTTATAAAGGGAGGGTATAACATGGAGTTCAAATTTTTAATGCCAACAAAAGTTCTGTTAGGGGTTGGTTGCGTTGCGGGCAATAAAGAAGAGTTCAGCAAGCTGGGCCAAAAGGCACTGATTGTTACGGGGCGTAATTCTGCTAAGGCCAGTGGCGCATTAGCAGATGTTACCACTGTGCTCGATGAGCAGGCGATTGTCTGGGAATTATTTGACCAGATTGAAGAGAACCCGACATTCGCGGTGGTTGAAGCAGGTGGAGCAGCAGCCCGGCGGTTTAAGCCCGACATGATTATCGCGATTGGGGGAGGGTCTCCTTTAGATGCTGCTAAAGCGATTGCTGTGCTTGCAGTAAATTTCATTAGTGCCTCTGAGCTGTATAAAGGAGATTTTCAAGCCGCTCCGCTGCCGATAGCGGCAATTCCGCTCACAGCAGGGACCGGCAGCGAAGTTACACCCTATTCGATTTTGACGGATAGCGAGCGTCAGACGAAACGCAGCTTTTCTGATGTTCGTATTTTTCCGCAAATCGCATTTCTTGATGCCCGCTATACTCATACTCAGTCCAGAGCGGTTACTGTTAATACTGCGGTTGATGCGCTTTCCCACGCTATTGAAGGGTATCTGTCTAAACGTTCAACAGCGGTAAGCGATTGTCTGGCTCTTGAAGCCATCCGCTCCTTTGGGCGGGCTTGCAATGCTTTGGTTTTAGGAGAGTTTGACATATCCGTGCGGGAAGAATTGCTGTATACCTCACTGTTGGGGGGCGTTGTCATTGCTCAGACGGGAACGACGGCTGTTCACGCTTTAGGCTATTCTCTCACTTATTTTTATCAGGTTCCTCACGGCAGAGCCAATGGATTGCTGCTGGGAGAATATCTGCGCTTTAATGAACCGGTGGTACCGCAAAAGGTAGAAGCCGTTTTAGCTGCATTAGGGCTAAAGACAGTGGATGAAATGAAAGTGTTAATGAGCAGGCTGCTGCCAAGCAGGGAAGTTTATTCGCAGGAAGAGTTACATAAGTTTGTTGCTATTGCCAGTGAAGCAGCTAATATTGTCAATACTCCCCGGCAGCCCGGCAAAGAAGATCTATATAACTTATTGCTGCAGTCATTAACTTGTAAAGCTTAATAGACTAAATTTAGAAATTTTAGAAATTAATTGACTTTGTCTTTTAAAGACCGGATAATAGATTACAGATAATACCAGAATCGGCAAACTTATCGAAAGGTAAGGACGCAAAGCTATGGGTCTAAGGGTGCTGCCTATGATTGCCAGGTTGCCATCACTTATTGTAAGGTGGTGCTAATAATGTCTTGTCGTGTACTAGTCGTTGACGACTCGGCTTTTATGAGAGTGCGATTGCGCGAAATTCTAGAGTCTTCCGGTGCGACTGTAGTCGGAGAAGCGGCAAATGGGATAGAAGGAATTAAGAAGTTTCAAGAGTTAAAGCCCGATTTGATGCTGCTTGATATTACGATGCCTGACATAGACGGACTTACGGTACTAAAAGAGGTTCTGCAATTCGATTCTCAAGCTAAAATTATTATGGTTTCTGCTTTATCGCAAAAAAGTATTATTATGGAAGCTTTACAATCAGGCGCGAGGGATTACATTATTAAACCTTTGGATTTGCATAAGGCTAAAGAAGTTTTATCTAAGGTTTAACGCAGAAAGCTGTAATTTTAAATAAGCAGAGAAAAATAAGCTTTTTCTCTGCTTATTTTTATTTTGTTAGCTAATAACAACTTGAGCCTGCAAAAAATGCTGTAACGCTAAACGTTAGTCCCGGTAATATGATATACTGATCAAGAGGCTGGCAAGGAGGAGATAAGATGAAGATATTACGAATTTTACTAGTATGCATGTTCTTGTGTGCCGGTGCAAGTAATGGCTACGCACAGGAAAATAAGATACAACTACGTTGGGCAAGTGCCGAGGATGCTGTCATGTACGAGCTGGAAGTAGCTACAGTTCCGGTGCTAAAAGACCGGAAGGCACCGCAAGATAAAATTGCCTATCAAACGACAGCAATTTATACTCCAGGTGTTGAGCTTGATTCAACATTAGTCTCCGACAAAAAGTTATATTATCGAATTCGTCCATTGGATCTGGACAAGAAGGCTGTAGGACGGTTTTCTGTTCCGGTTCCTTTAGACCATGGCATTGTCAATCCCCAGTATCCAGCAGTGACGACTTACGGAAAAAAGAAGGTGCTTACGCCTCTGTATCCCGTTTATGCCTGGATTCCAGTATTACATGCGACGCGATATGAAGTGGAAGTTACCAACAGGCTGCCGGAGAATCCCCATGGGACAATGTCCTCAAGCTATCGCATCCGGAATTATTCGGTAGAGTCAGGTTTTGATTATTATGACACTGAAGCTTACCGGGTGGATGGTACATACTATTGGCGAGTAATTGCCTTTGATGGTGAAGGGGAAGCTATTGGTGGGTATTCCGATGCTGTTCCCTTCCAGGTAAAAACGGGAATACATAAATGGGCGGTTTTTGGCGATAGTATTACCCATGGCGGAGGGGCTGTTTCCAATCCGCCATCGGATGAAAGATTTGATTACTCGTCTTATCTACCCTTTCCGGTAAAAAATCTCGGCAAAAGCGGTGATACGGCATGGGCTCTGGCTGAACGTTTTGAAAGGGATGTCTTGCCTTTTCAGCCACAGTATTTGTTTATCTTAGGCGGCAGCAACAGTATCCGGGGAGGCACTACCGCAGGTGAGGTTATCGAATCACTGGACCTAATTAAACAAAAATGTCAGGATAATGGCATTACGCCAATTTTTCTTACCTTGCCACCGGTTAATCCTGAAAGGATAGAGCGGGTATTTAATCAGCCAACTGCTGATAACTGGCAGACAGAGTTACAACAAGTCAATGCATACGTGAAAAGGCAGCCTTACTATGTCGATATTTATGCCGGTTTGGCAGATGAGCGGGGCTTATTACCGGTTAGATATGCGCAAGACGGGTTGCACCCTGATATTTCGGGTAAAAAAGTAATGGCCCGTGCGGTGCAGTCTTTCGTAAAAAAATATAAATTCAAGTAATCTGCCAGTGAGCATTAACGCAGCTCACGGATTAGAGGGATACGATGAAACAAACCCATTCGCTACAGCAAAAAGCAGGGCAGTTATTAATCATATTACTGCCTATTTTAATCACCCAGCTTGCTTTATGTGGAATGAACTTTTTTGATACAATGATGTCCGGCCATGTCAGCCAAAATGACTTGGCCGGAGTAGCTATTGGCACGAATATCTGGATGCCGATTTTTACAGGAATTAATGGGATTCTCATAGCGGTTACGCCGATTATGGCTCAACTCTATGGTGCAGGGCGCAAAACAGAGATCCCTTTCGTCGTCTTGCAAGGCGTATATCTTGCTGTTGCCTTAGCAGTCACAATTATTATCTGCGGTATTTTTACAGTGAATCCGATTTTGATACTCATGCATTTGGAGCCTGCTGTTCAGTCGATTGCTTATCAATTTTTAAAAGCCCTTGCATTAGGGATTGTTCCTTTTTTTATATGTACAGTTTTACGCAGTTTTATCGATACTTTGGGCTATACCCGTGTGACAATGCTGATTACACTTAGCGCATTACCCATTAATGTTTTGTTTAATTACCTGTTGATTTTTGGAGTTCATGGGTTTCCAAAACTTGGTGGTATTGGAGCAGGATATGCAACTGCAGTTACATACTGGTACATCGCAATTGTTAGCTTTTTTATTATCAGCTATATGTCGCCGTTTAGGGAATATCGCATCTTTGCTACCCTTTACCGTCTTTCTATGCATGCTTGGAAAGAGCAAATTCGCATTGGCGTACCGATCGGTCTGGCTATTTTTTGTGAGACGAGTATTTTTGGTGCGATGGCATTTCTCATGGCCAAATTCGGTACAGTAACGATTGCTGCCTATCAGGCGGCACTGAATTTTGCATCCCTGGTTTATATGCTGCCACTCAGTATTGGGATGGCACTTACTATCGTTGTCGGTTTTGAGGTTGGTGCCAGACGTTTGCAAGATGCGCGGCAATACGGATATTTAGGTCTTGCTATGGCTGTTAGTCTAGCCGGGTTCTGTGCAGTGGGGCTATTCCTTTTTAATGCGGAGGTGGCCTCCTGGTATAGTACAGATGCTGAAGTACTTCAGTTAACGAAGCATTTTCTGATTTATGCGGCTTTCTTTCAACTCTCTGATGCTTTAGCAGCTCCTATTCAAGGTGTATTGCGCGGATATAAGGATGTAACGGTGACCTTTGTTATGGCGATGATCTCTTATTGGGTAATTGGTTTGCCAACGGGCTTTATTTTAGCCAATTACACTGAGTATGGTGCAACAGGCTATTGGATCGGGCTTATTCTGGGGCTGGCAGTTGGTGCAATTGCATTATCTGCGAGGCTGATAAAACGGCAGCGAAAGGAAATGCTGCTGCAGTGAAAAAAGGGGACTGCCGACCGACTTTAGCGCTCATTTACCAGAGGGAAAAGCTGTATTGCGTTACCTTACTAATAAAAAATGTCTTAGGGGATTTATTACCCTAAGACATTTTTTATTAGTAAAATATTTTTCATGGCGCGATTATGGCGGCGTAATTAGCTTAATGTTATTACTGTCAAAGAACTCTACAAATTCAATGCCTGGCTTTTCATTTGTAATAAAAACATGAATATCCTTTAAATCGCAATAGGTAGTTAAGGAAACCTTACCCAGTTTGGTGTTATCCGCTAATACGATAACAGTATCGCAGTTTTCTACCATGTGTTTTTTTATATCATATTCAAAGGACGATGAATTAGTGATGCCCTTGGCAATGGAAATCCCGGTGGAAGCCATAAAGGCTTTGGAAATATTGTATTTTTTTAGTGAGTTTACGGCATCCATGTCAACAAAAGAATTGGTTGTTCTAAATAATACGCCCCCTGTACAAAGAATGTTCAGGTTTGGATACGGCAGGGAGCTCATGATTACATTGAGGTTATTGGTAATAATGGTTAAATTTCGCACTTCTGCCAAATGAGGCATCATATGCATGGTTGTCGTTCCGGAATCAATATAAATGATATCGCCGTCCTGGACAAAATTACTGGCTAATTTGGCAATGATCTGCTTGGCGCTGATATTTTTTTCTTCCCGCGATTCAAAAGGCTCAGTGGTCTTCTTATCATTCAGGACGATGCCTCCATAAACCTTCTTAATAATCCCGGTGCTTTCCAGTTCATTAATATCCCGTCTCATGGTGTTTTTGGAAACATTGAATAGATTGCACAAATCTTCTAAAGAGGCTCGCTCATTTGCAACAATGTAATTCTTTAGGTCCTGGATTCTATTTTCCTTCAAACTCTCACTCCCATTCTATTTCTCCATTGGTACTGTGTCCAATTACTCCTAGATTATATATTGGATTTCCATTTTTTTCAAATAAAATTATTGAAGTCGCTTTAGACATGTTTATTATATAACAAACAAAATATAAAACAATAAAAATATGAAAAATAGCATAAAAATAAAACAATATTAATATAGATGTTACCAAAATATAATCAAGAAATAACAACAAAATTACCAAAAAGACAAATAAAATGTTGAAATTGTTTGAAAAGCATATTATAATACAAAAAGGAAAGGCAGATGATAGGACCGTATAGAGAAAGATGATCAAAATGTGATCAGAATGAAACAGAGTCAAACTGATTGAGGAAAAGAGGCGGTTTTAATTTGGCTAATTTGTTTTTATCTCCTCCGAAAATAATATCCGGCAGTAATGCATTAGAGCAATCGGGTGCCTTTTTACAAGGTTTGGGCAGTAAAGCATTAATTGTTACTGATGAAATTATGCTTAACATTGGAAATGTGCAAAAGTTAACCAAAGTATTGTGTGACAATGGCATTGAGTTTCAGGTGTTTGCTGAAGTTAATACTGAGCCTACCGATCAAATGGTCAGCCGGGGCGTTGCCGTATATCGTCAAAGTAACTGTGATTTTCTGATTGCCATTGGAGGGGGCAGCCCGATTGATGCAATGAAAGCAATTGGCGCAATGATAACCAATCAGGGTGCACTTGCTGACTATATGGGAAAAGAAATAAGCAATTCACCTCCCGGACTGGTTGCGATACCAACAACTGCCGGTACCGGTTCAGAAGCTACGCAGTTTACCATTATATCGGATACAAAAAACAATATAAAAATGCTCCTGAAGGGAGCCGTATTGCTTCCGAAGCTGGCAATTGTTGATCCGGCGCTCACCGTGTCGGCTCCGCCGCAGGTTACCGCAGCGACCGGACTTGATGCCTTAACTCACGCTATCGAAGCGTACACCTCCAGGAAAGCACAGCCGTTGTCAGACAGCTATGCGCTTTTTGCCTGTAAACGGATTTTTGCAAATTTACGTCAAGCTTATTCTGATGGTAATAATATTGCGGCAAGGGAGCAAATGGCACTGGCTTCCCTGGAGGCTGGTATTGCTTTTAATAATTCGTCGGTCACCATTGTCCATGGCATGAGCCGCCCTATCGGTGCTGTATTTCATGTGCCTCATGGAATTTCCAATGCAATGCTGCTGGGGGCATGTCTTAGTTTTGCCCAGACAGGAGCAGAGGCCCGGTTTGCCGGGATTGCCAGGACAGCAGGCTTTTGCCGGAAGGGGATGAGTGATAAAGAGGCGGCGGAAGAACTTATCAAAGAAGTTGTAAAATTGTGTGTTGATTTACATATTCCTAGTTTGGCCGAGTTCGGTATTGACCGGCAGGAGTTTCTGAAAAATACAGATAAAATGGCCGATGATGCTCTGCAGAGCGGCAGCCCTCAAAATACCTGGCGTGAAGTGAATAGAGCAGATATTATTGCGATTTATAAGAAGTTATGGGAATAAGAAGTTGTTTTAGGGAGGTAGCCAAGTGCCGTTAGTTACAATGAAAGAGGTAGTAGCAAGAGCAGATCATGCCGGCTACGGAGTAGGGTCCTTTAATGTGGTGAGTATGCAGACCATCATGGGCGCTATAAAAGCGGCCGAAGATGCCAATTCGCCGATTATTCTGCAGGCTGCAGAAGTAAGGTTAAAACATTCTCCCTTAAATTTGCTGGGACCTATGATGGTAGAAGCTGCCAGGAAAGCCAAAGTACCTGTTGCGGTACATCTGGATCACGGATCACAGCTGGAAATCATTAAACAAGCCTTGGCTATGGGATTTACTTCCGTAATGTATGACGGCTCTCATCTGCCGCTGGAAGAAAATATCAAAAAAACACGGGAAGTTATCAAACTGGCCAAAGAATACGGTGCTTCCACCGAAGGCGAAATCGGCAGAGTGGGCGGGAGCGAAGACAGTTCGGAAGACATAGAAATGGTGATCACCCAGGTGAAGGATGCGAGCAGTTTTTTTCAGCATACCGGAGTGGATACTTTGGCGGTGGCAATCGGTAATGTTCATGGCATCTATAAAAGTGAGCCTAAACTGCAGTTTCAGAGGTTGATGGAGATTAAGCAGGCCGTAGGCATACCGCTGGTTTTACACGGGGGCTCAGGCTTGACAAACAGTGATTTTCGCCGGTGCATAAGCTGCGGGATAAAAAAAATCAACGTACAAACGGCAACCTTAACGAATGTGGTAAGAAAAGTACGGAGTTTATTAAGTGAAACAAAGGAAGTTGATTATTTCACCTATCATCAGTGTGTAATTGATGCCGCTTATGAAAGTGTAGGCAGTCATATCGAAGCATTCCAAAGCGGTAACCAGGCTTAAAAGGAGTGGAAGAAGATGAAAACTATTCAGTTTGATGAAGCAAGAAAGCGGGACATTATTCCCCTGGGCAGAATCGCAATAGACTTTAATCCGGTGGATTTTAACCGCCCGCTGGAAGAAAGTACTACCTTTAAAAAATACCTGGGCGGATCACCGGCCAATATCGCTGTTGGCATGGCCCGGCTGGGGAAACGGGTAGGCTTTATCGGCAAGGTTTCCAATGACCAGTTTGGCAGGTTTGTTACCGGTTACTTTAAGCGGGAAGGCATTGATATTTCCCGGATTGCGATTGCCCAAAAAGGCGAATCACTAGGGCTGACCTTCACTGAAATATTGAGTCCTGCTGAAAGCAGTATTCTGATGTATCGCAATGGCGTAGCTGATTTGGCGCTGACGACAGAAGAGGTTGACGAGAATTATATAAAGGATTCAAAAGCTATTATTATATCCGGTACTGCCCTGGCAGCCAGTCCTTCCCGGGAAGCGGCCCTGCTAGCGGTAGAGTATGCAAAAAAGCATGGCACCGTAGTTATATTTGATGTTGATTATCGCAGTTATACCTGGCAGTCACCAGCTGAGATGGCTATATACTACGCAGCCGTAGCCCGGTTAAGTGATATTATTCTGGGATCAAGAGAAGAGTTTGATTTAATGGAAAGCCTAACAGCGCCTTTAGGCAGCAGTGACAGGGAGACAGCTGACAGGTGGATGGCCTATGACAATAAGATTGTTGTTATCAAGCACGGCAAGGCTGGCTCAACGGCTTATACAAATGACGGAGGCGTCTATAAGATCAAGCCTTTTCCTGTACAGTCATTAAAATCCTTTGGCGGCGGCGATGCTTATGCGTCAGCCTTTCTTTATGGTTTAATGGAAGGCTGGGATATCGTTGATTGTCTTGAGTTTGGCAGCGGTGCCGCATCTATGCTCGTTTCGGCTCACAGCTGCTCTGATGCCATGCCGAAAGCGGAAGAAATCCGTGAGTTTATCCGTAAGAAAAAAGAAGAGTTTGGTGAAATGGTGGCCCGCGGCTAATCAACTATTGAGGAGGGCAAGAAATGCTTAGAATCAGGCAGGAAGGGCCTTTTAAGTATGGCTATAATCCAATCACTGCAATGGATGAAATGAAAGAAAACACGCTGATGGATTTCGGAATATTGCGACTTGCCGCCGGCCAGACAGAGCAGATTTTCGATGCCAACAAGGAAAGCGCTGTTTTGCTTATCCAAGGAGAAGTTACCTTAGGCTGGGCCGGTCAGGAAAGAACAATCAGACGGTTGTCCTGTTTTGATGAGAATCCCTGGGTTTTGCATGTACCGAAAAACATGACAGTAAGAATTCATGGCATAGCAGGCGATTCCGAACTTAGCATAACCCAAACCACTCACAAGACCATGTTTGAACCGAAGCTGTATACGCAGGCTGAATGCCAGGCGGAAGAACGGGGCAAAGGAACGCTGCAAGAGGCATCAACGCGGATTGTACGTACCGTTTTTGACTACACCAATGCTCCTTACTCCAATCTGGTGGTTGGCGAGGTTATCGATTTTCCCGGTAAATGGTCTAGTTACCCACCGCATCACCACCCCCAGCCGGAAATATATTTCTATAAATTTTATCCTGAACAGGGCTATGGATTTTCCGAGTTAGGCGAAGAGGTCGTGAAACTTCGCAATAATGATACGGTGAAAATACTGGATGATGTCACTCACCCCCAGACTACTGCCCCCGGCTATGCGATGTATTATATCTGGGTGATCAGGCATCTTGCCGAAAATCCGTATAAAAGCCCGGAATATCCCGTGTTTAATCCGGAACATCTCTGGGTCACGGACAAAAATGCGAGAATATGGCCTGATAAAGTATGAGCAGAAAGGAGTACACCATGAAAACGATACGGCTTACCATGGGGCAAGCCCTACTCAGGTTTCTTGACAATCAATATGTGGAATTTGACGGACTGGAAAACAAGTTCGTTAAGGGCGTATTTACTATCTTTGGTCATGGTATCGTAGTTGGTTTTGGTGAAGCTCTGGAACAGTATCAGGGCGATATCATAGCTTACCAGGGAAAAAATGAGCAAGGCATGGCTCATGCGGCAATTGGTTATGCCAAGCAGAAGAACAGGCGCGAAATAATCGCCTGTACCTCCTCGATCGGACCTGGTGCGCTTAATATGATTACCGCTGCCGGGACTGCGACGGTAAACCGGATTCCGCTGCTGCTTTTGCCGGGAGACACATTTGCCTGCCGGCAGCCTGACCCGGTTCTTCAGCAAGTGGAAAACCCTACCAGTATATCCATTACAGCCAATGATGCCTTTAAGCCTGTTTCGCGGTACTGGGACAGAGTGGTGCGCCCGGAACAGCTGATGACAGCGATGATCAATGCCATGCGGGTATTGACCGACCCGGCCGATACCGGGGCAGTTACTATTTGCCTTCCTCAGGATGTGGAGGGCGAAGCTTATGATTATCCGGTAGAATTTTTTGCTAAGCGCGTTCATCATATAAACCGGCGAATTGCTTCACCAGGAGAAATTGCAAGAGCGGCAGCCGCGATTGTAAGTAAGAAAAAGCCTGTTATCATCTGCGGCGGCGGAGTGGTGTATTCCGAAGCGGGAAAACAGCTAAGCGACTTTGCCGAAAAATTTGGCATACCAATCGGGGAAACACAAGCGGGCAAAGGTATCATTCCCTGGAACCATGCGTTGAATTTAGGGGGCATCGGCGTTACCGGAGGCTATGCAGCCAATACGATTGCCGCACAGGCTGATCTGGTCATTGCGGTAGGTACGAGGCTTTCCGATTTTACCACAGCATCCAAATGGCTATTCCAAAATCCGAATGTTGAGTTCCTGTCAATCAATGTTAATTCTTTTGATGCTTATAAAATGAACTCGATGACGGTAATCGCCGATGCGAAGGAGGCGCTGCAGGCACTGACGGCGGTCTTGGAAAAGGATGGTTATCAGTCGCATTATACGGAGGAAATTGACAAGGCCAAGGCCGTCTGGGATGAAGAGGTTGATAAGTTATTTACCGCTGAATCAGCACAGGGGCTTTCCCAGACCCGGGTTCTGGGCGAAATAGCCAAGCGGATTGATGCAGATGCGGTTATTGTTGGCTCTTCCGGAAGCTTACCCGGTGATTTGCAAAGACTGTGGCGGCCGGTTCAGCCGAAAACGTACCATATGGAATATGGATTTTCCTGCATGGGCTATGAAGTCAATGCCGCACTTGGGGTAAAAATGGCAGAACCTCACAAAGAAGTATATTCGATGGTCGGTGACGGCAGCTTCCAAATGCTGCATTCCGAACTGGTGACAAGTATCCAGGAAGGCTGCAAAATCAATGTGCTGCTCTTTGATAATTGTGGATTTGGCTGTATCGAGAATCTACAGAATTCTCAGGGAATACCGTCTTTCTGTACCCAAACAAAATTTCGCGATCCCCAAACAGGGCGGTTAACCGGTAAGAATGTTCCGGTTGATTATGCGCAATGTGCCAGAGGATATGGTGCCGAGGCTTATACCGTAACGACGGTTGAAGAATTGGCGGCAGCGCTGGAAAGTGCGAAAAAGGCTGCTGTATCCACGCTTATTGATATAAAAGTGCTTCCCAAGACAATGACAGGCGGGTATGAGTCCTGGTGGCGGGTTGGTGTTCCGGAAGTATCGGAAAACAGCCAGGTCGTGAAGGCTTACGGACAGCTTGTAAAGGAAGTTGGTAAAACAAAAAAATTCTAGGTCCGGAGGTTTTGATATGTTTGATAAAAGCAAAGTAGCTTTAGGGATAGCTCCTATAGCATGGACGAATGATGATCTGCCTGAACTTGGCGGTGAAAACACCTTTGAGCAATGTGTAAGTGAAATGGCGCTTGCCGGATTTACGGGCAGTGAAGTCGGTAATAAATATCCCCGCGATACGGAAGTTTTAAAAAAAGCCCTGTCGCTGCGTGGTATAGCAATAGCCAGCGCCTGGTTCAGTTCCTTTTTAACCATCAAGCCGTATGAAGAGACGGCCGAAGCCTTTATCAGGCACAGGGATTTCCTGCATGAAATGGGCGCTAAAGTTATTGTTGTTGCTGAGCAGGGCCACAGTATTCAGGGAATTGCCGATGCGCCGGTCTTCGAAAAAAAGCCTTTTTTTACAGAAACCGAGTGGGAACGGCTGGCCCGGGGTCTGGAGAGCCTGGGAAAACTTGCCGTCGAGAAAGAGATGAAGCTTGTTTATCATCACCACATGGGGACTGGTGTCCAGACAGCAGCGGAAATTAACCGGCTGATGCAGATGACAGATCCCAGTCTGGTATACCTGCTATTTGATACGGGGCACCTGACATTTTCCGGGGAAAATCCGGAAGAAGTTTTGCTTACGCATGCAGGCCGGATTAAACATGTTCATTTAAAAGATATTCGCCGCGATGTTTTACAAAAGGTAAGCAAAGAGCAGCTCAGTTTCCTGGAAGCGGTAAAAGCAGGTGCGTTCACTGTGCCGGGAGATGGCATGATTGATTTTGAACCGTTATTTAACATACTCTGCAAAGCAAATTATCAGGGCTGGTTTATCGTTGAAGCGGAGCAGGACCCGGCTCTTGCCAATCCGCTGGAGTATGCGATCAAAGCAAGAAAATATATCCATGAGAAAACAGGCCTGTAAGCTGGAGCTGCTATTGCGTTAAGCAGTGGCCGTTTTAGGTGACAAGCCTGTTGCCGCATGAATAGCGATTTGTATAACAGCAGCTAGGAAAGGGGCAATTAGGAAGCTTGTTTTTAAATACAGCGGCCACTTGAAGGTAAAGCAAATTTTTAGGAGGTCAAAAGATGGGACAAAAGATCAAGGTAGGGGTAATTGGTGCCGGAAGAATTGGCAAAATTCACGCAAGCAATATTATTAAAAATTTTGCCGATGTTGAAGTAAAGGCAGTAGCGGATATCTATGCCGATGCCATCAAGGATTGGGCAGCAGAGCTAGGCATTCAGCATGTATATGCCGACTACAAAAAAATTATTGAAGATAAGGATATTGACGCCGTAATCATCTGCTCGTCAACCGATACGCATTCGCAAATCACCATTGAAGCCGCTCAGGCGGGTAAGCACATATTTTGTGAAAAGCCCATTGATTATGATATTGCCCGCATTCACCAGGCACTGGAAGCGGTAAAACTAGCTGGTGTTAAGTTTCAGGTCGGCTTTAACAGGCGTTTTGATCATAACTTTAAGAAGGTTAGAGAGTTAATACAAAACGGATCAATCGGCGATGTGCAGATTGTTAAAGTTATCTCCCGCGATCCCGCTCCGCCGCCTGCAGAATATGTAAAAGTATCGGGTGGAATGTTTCTGGATATGACCATTCATGATTTTGATATGGTGAGATACCTGACCGGCAGCGAAGTAACCGAAGTATATGCTAATGCCGCAGTTCTTGTAGATAAAGCAATCGGCGAAGCAGGCGATGTTGACACTGCGCTTATCAGTCTGAAATTTGCCAATGGCGCTATTGGGATGATTGATAATTGCCGGCAGGCTGTATATGGCTATGACCAGCGGGTAGAGGTGCTTGGAACAAAGGGCGGCATAACGGTAACGAATGATACGCCGACGACGGTGGTCGTAAGCACTGAGTGTGCAGTTACGGCAGATAAACCGAAATACTTCTTCCTGGAAAGATACATGGAGTCATTTGAAGCGGAGATGAAAGAGTTCTTCCAGAGCATTGTAACCAATACCGAACCGGTGGTGACCGGGATAGATGGATTAAAACCGGTGCTTATCGGATTGGCTGCCAAAAAATCGCATGAAGAAGGCAGGCCGGTTAAACTATAAGCTGCCTTTAATGACTGGCAATATCGCAGTATGGCTGGCAGACCTGGCGTAGATGTCCCGGACACTGTGAGCTGGCAGCTGCTAGCTGTACGGCGGACGGCAGCGGACTTTATAAGCAATAATGAGGTGAATGCTTGAAAAAAACGAAAATAGTTTGCACGATGGGACCGATGACCGATAAACCTGAGGTCATTGAGCAGATGATTACAGCCGGAATGAATGTAGCACGGTTTAACTTTTCCCACGGCACTCATGCTGAGCAAGGCTCCCGTATGAATTTGGTAAGGAGTGCAGCCCAAAAGGCAGGCATTCCAATCGGATTGATGCTCGATACAAAGGGGCCGGAAATGCGGCTGGGGTTGTTTGCCGGCGGCAAGGTTGATCTTATCGAAGGTAATTCGTTTGTATTAACAACCCGGAATGTAGCAGGAACAGCAGAAGTTGCTTCCGTTAATTTTTCCCGCCTGCATGAAGAAGTAAAGCCTGGTGACCGGATTCTGCTGTCTGACGGTCTTATCGGGCTGAAAGTGGAGGCAGTTGTTGGCGATAACATCACTACCAGCGTGCTCAACAGTGGTGTGATTGGTGACCGCAAGCGGGTTGCCGTGCCTGGAGTGGCGATTTCTTTGCCGCCGCTGTCTGAACAGGATATCCGGGATATTCAATTCGGAATAGACCAGAATGTTGATTTTATTGCCGCTTCCTTTATTCAACGTGCGGCTGATGTTCTTGCTATCCGCAGGATAGTAGAAGATGCTGCAGCAGATATAGCCATTATTGCAAAAATCGAAAATGCTGCCGGTGTAGAAAATATTGACGAAATACTGCAAGTAGCAGATGGAATTATGGTAGCCCGCGGAGACCTGGGCGTGGAAATTCCGGCCGAAGATGTACCATTAATTCAAAAGCAGCTGATAAAAAAAGCCAATGCTGCCGGTAAGCCAGTTATAACGGCAACCCAGATGCTGGAATCAATGATTCATAATCCCCGTCCTACCAGAGCGGAAGCAAGTGATATCGCCAACGCCATATTTGACGGAACGGATGCCATTATGCTCAGCGGCGAGACTGCCAACGGAAAATACCCGGTAGAAGCGGTTCAGATCATGGCAACAATTGCCCTGCGGACAGAAGCGGCGGTACTGCTTGATTATCAGACTGCAGTACAGGGGAGTTTCCAGGTGCGGTCAACAACAGATGCAATTAGCCACGCTACTGTCCAGCTTGCCTTTGAACTAGGTGTATCAGCCATTGTTGCAGCAACTGTTTCGGGGCAAACAGCCCGTATGGTATCCAAATACCGTCCGGCAGCAGTCATTGTAGCCCAAACACATAACATAAAAACTTTTCATAAATTATTATTATCCTGGGGGGTATACCCTGTTTTAGGACAAGAGGCTTTTTCCGGCGATGATATGGTTGCTGCTGCAGTTGCAAGTGCCTTACGCAGCGGCATTGTAAAACAGGGGGATTTGATTGTTATTACTGCCGGATTGCCTGTAAGCAGGAGTGGAACAACGAATATGATCCGCGTACATACCGTGGGGACTGTTCTGGCACAAGGTGTAGGCATCGGTAATAAAACAGTCAGCGGCCGGGTGTGTGTGATCCGGGACAGACAGGATATGCAGACTAAAAAAATTGCCGGGACTATTCTGGTGCTGACGAGTGTGGATGAAAGCATAGCTGCTCGGGCTGCTGAAGCTGATGCTATCGTGACGGAAGAGGGCGGTTTAACTTCACAGGCGGCAATCATTGGTATTTGTAAAAGCATACCGGTAATTGTGGGCAGTGAAAATGCGGTCGCCTTGCTGACCGATGGCATGACGGTAACAATTGATGCAGAGCATGGTTTGATTTATGAGGGAATTGTACAGGTCCGATAACCGGTAACAGGCATACACGACAACCCCGATATTCTGCAGAAAGGCTGAAAAGAATTCCGAATAGTCCAATTAGCCCGAATAGTAACATTTAATTTATTTGTGGATGAAATTAGCAATTTCCTCAGGTGAAATGCGCGCCAGAGGCGCGGATAGAATTAAGAAGGAGTGCGAAATATGAAGTTCTTAAAATGGTTTTTAACGGGTGAAGAAAAACCCCGGATTCAAGACCCTGAAACAATAAAACGAATGTTTACCAAAGCCCGCTGGCAGGGGCTTAGTGCGATGATAATCGGGTATGGAATGTACTATGTAGTTCGTATGACACTGGGAGTCGTAAAAAAACCAATGATTACGGAAGCCGGATTTACCGCCTCCCAATTAGGGACAATTGGCGCATGCATGCTGATTGCAATCGCTTTTGGCAAGTGCTTTAATGGTTTTATTGCCGACCGCTGCAATGTAAAGAAAATAGTGCCCCTTGGACTGCTGGGGGCAGCTGTAGTAAATATTATTTTAGGTTTTACACCTTATTTTTGGGTATTTGCATTTTTATGGTTTGTTAATGGCTGGTTTCAGTCCATGGGCTCGGCACCATGTATTGTGTCGCTGACCCAATGGTTTTCCAAGCGCGAGGTAGCGACACAATACGGTGTATTCAGCATTGCTCATTATCTTGGCGAAGGGGCGACATTTATAGGAACGGCATTGCTGGTAGTTCATTTTGGCTGGCGTTCCGCTTTTTTAATACCAGGTCTGATTTGTTTGTTTCTGGCATTTATTATGTATAAATTTATGTATGATCGTCCCCAGGCGTATGGCCTGCCTTCGGCCAATGAATATAAGGGCGAGGCCATCGAAGTAAAAAAAGAAAAAACCAAGACAACGAAGGAAGCGCAGTTAGAAGTAATCAAAAATCCTTATATCTGGTTAATTGCTCTGAGTGCTACCTTTTTGGGAATTGCCCGTTACTCGATGAACAGCTGGGGAGTCATCTTTCTGCAGGAAGCAAAAGCATATGATCTGGTCGCAGCCGGCAGTGTTCTGGCGATCACACCATTGATGGGCGGTTTGGGTTCTTTTGTATCTGGTTTTATCTCCGATAAGTTCTTCAAATCGAATCATGCCCTGACAACAATCGTCTTTGGCCTGATGATGCTGGCAGGCATAGTGGGCTTTTGCTACACTCCGCCAGGTCATCAGCTTTTGGATACAATCTGGGCGGCAGTTTTTGGCTTTGGCCTGGGTGTTATTCTTTGCTTTATCGGCGGCATGCTGGCAGTTGATCTTTGTTCGCAGAAAGCAGCCGGTGCGGCAATGGGGACAGTTGGCCTGCTGTCGTACGGCGGGGCGGCAGCACAGGATTTTATCAACGGGTGGATGATGGATGCCAGCATTAAAGTAATAAATGGCAAGACCATCTATAATTTTGACAATATTATTCTGTTCTGGATGGGGTCGGTTGCATTAATGGTTGTATTGATCATACCGACATTATGGGCTAAAAAAGCAGGGGCGAAGAATTTCGCAGAAGACGCGACAGGCTGTCAGCAATAATTTTTACTGACAGAATAGACAGGGGGAACTAACTTTGACCGGTCCTTATTTGCTTGCACCTACGCCAACAGGCATAACGATTGTATGGGAAACTGCCATGCCTGTACAAAGTAAGGTCTGCTACGGCAGCAATAATAATTTTGATAAAAAACTGGCTGTACAATGTGAGCGGGGAACCCCTTGGCAAGACAATAGCGAAGGAATTTGCCTATACCGTGCTGTCCTTACTGATTTGCAGCCTGATACCTTATATAACTACCGGGTAGAACTGGCAACAGGCGAAGTACAGCAGGGCACGTTTCAAACACTCAAAGTCAAGCCGGATAAAATTCATCTTTATACTATTAGTGATTCTCACGCTTTTGCAGTACATAATTACCTTACGGAGAGTGTGTTTGCATCACGGCCGGATTTTATTATCCATGCCGGTGATATTCCGATCGGTACAGGCTATCAAAAAGAAACCTTTGCAGATTTGTGGTTTAAGCCGGGGGCAGAACTGTTGAAGCATATTCCTGTTGTATACATTGATGGAAATCATGATGCAGGCCCTTATTTTAATGACTATTTTATGACGGCACAAAGAAATACCTATAAGGCATCTCCTAATGGGCTTCATTATTCCTTTGGTTATGGTAATGTTCATATTGTCATGATGAACAGCAATCCCTGGGGTCTTGCTGAAATGAATGCCGTCATGTCTAATCTGCCGGTGCCCGAAGATACCGTCATAACCGTTAAAGAGTCTTTACAGTGGCTGGAGGAGGAGCTGAAATCAGCTGCCGCAGTGCAGGCCAGGTGGCGCATCGTGATTATGCATCATCCCTATACAGATAATTTTTCCCATAAGCATATTGCCGGAATTGTGGAAAGGAACAATGTTAATCTCATGATCGGGGGCCATCTTCATTTTTACCAGAAAGGGGTCTCCATCAATCCGGCAGTAGGGGCTAACATTCTTTATATCACGCAGGGAAGCGCCCAGGACCTGGCCGGTGTAATTAATTACGGTCTGCCGCAGGAGCGAATATTGTCCGAATACCCGGAAATAATCGCGATGGGCAAGGGAATATACAGCACGCTGGATATCACCGATGATAAGCTGGTATATAAGACATACGGCATACCTGAAGGCGAAACGCAGCCTTGTGTGCTTGATGAAACTACGCTGGTACAGGAAGAGTGCCCTGTTTTATTAGCGAATGTGAGGATTAACGTCAGTCCGGACAAAAGAACAGTTTCTTTTGCCGGGACCGTTCAGAATACCGGCAAAGGGTTAGCTGCAGTTGCCGTAAAAGTGCTGGATAACCAACAGGAAAGAATAATTAATTTATTTGGTTTACCAGGTAGGGAACGGGTAGTTACGTTAAATGCCGGTGAAAAGAAAGAAATAGCCGGGACTGTTATGCTGCATAAGGCAGGCAAGCACGGCATTCAAATCGGTGGTGTGCTGCAGATGGTTGATGTGCCCGAAGCCAGCGCTGCTTTGCAACTGAAACATATGACTGCCCGTATTGGCCAGGGCGAAGCTGCTAATGTTGTTTTTGCTGCAATAGAAGTTAATAATCCGCACAATAGCAGGCAGCAGGCCGGGCTTGACTTTTATGTCAATGAAGCAGTTGCCGGTACCCGGCAAATCAGTTTGGCACCCTATGAAACTAAGCTTGCTGAGTTTGCTTACCGGTTCTCACAGGGCGGGGAATACCAGGTGAGAATAGGCGATGCAGCCGGTATGAAGATTCAAATTGAAGGTGCTATGAAAGTAACTCCGCTGGTCAAGGATTTGTCCGGCAGAGGCAACCACGGTATTATCAGGGGCAATCCGCAATTTATCAGCTTGCCCGATGGGGCAGTTGCATTAGCGCTGGAGCATGACGGCGATTATATTGAGATTCCTGACCATCCCAGCCTGCATGTCCGCAATGGCTTTACCGGCATGGTGTGGGCCAATATGCAGCATTTAGCCCGGGACGGCGAAAGGGATCATAATCCGCTGATGGTTAAAGGACCTGCTGTGGGCTGGGGCGTTAACTATTTACTCCGGATGGTCATTAAGAAAATCGGCGTGGCAGCCTGGGGCACTTGTCACGGTATTACCGAGTATGCCTGGGACGGGGGTAAAGTGCCGGTAGGACAATGGGCTCAGTATACCTCGGGCTTTGACCGTACAGGCGGCGGTACATCTTATATCAATAATGAAAAAGTGGCTGAGATTGCCGGTATCGGCATGAAAGCGGAATTGCGCTGCTGGGAAGGTTATCCGCTGTTTATCGGATATGCGGGAATGGGACACGTAATTAAGGAACTGAAACGGCCTAAATATTTCACTCATTTTCCCGGACAGGTGAGCCAAATCCGTTTTTACGCTGCGAAACTGTCGGCAGAGGAAAACAAATATGTAAATGACCATCCGGGAGAGCTCGGTCCGAAGGCTGAAGAGCTGCTGGTATGGCTTAACTTCAAGGATATTGAAACAAAGGGAGCACATACAACAGAGTGGCGCCGGCCGGCTCATTTTATACCTGATTACCGGGCAGACAAAAGACTGTGGAATTTCACTACTCTGACTGTAAATGCCCATATACCGGGAGCGGCTTCCATAACAGCCATCGTTGAGGTGTCGGACGACCAGGAGACCATCAAGAGCTCCAAACAAGTGCTGCTGGCTGACGGAGAAACAAGCTTTTCACTTGCTGATTTACCGCAGGCACAGTTCCTGCGAATAATAAGCTGCTTTTGCGCGGCCAGCGGTTCCGGCACAATGGAAATACCGGAATTGAATTGGTACAAAGTGACGGCCCGGTTGGAGAAGGAAGTTGTTCAGTTAAGCTGGGGAACCCGTGCCGAGTGGGAACAGGGCAGTTTTGCCGGAGCTGTCGGCTTTGAACCGCTAAACCGTACCAAGGTGATTGAAGAGTATACAGATGTAATTCACTAGCCTGCGCTTTTGGTCAACAAAAGTGGAAAGGAGGGGATGGCAGCAGCGAGGGCTTTCCCGGGATACTCACTAAAATGAGGAGGGGTCTTATGCACAGGATTTTATTTCGGAAAAGGGCCGGTCTTACCCTGTTTTTAACATTGCTGTTACTTTGTCAGATTTCATTCTTAGCAATGGCAAACGAAGCTCCGAAGGGGCCGGTATTAAAGGTTGACCGGCAGGATATTTCCCAATTGCCAAGAAACTTTAGAATCTCCAATGATCCGTTTAAAGCAACCTTAAAAGACGGCAGCATACCATCGCGAGCGGGTATGGATAAAGTCAGAGCATCTGCAAGCAGCATCTTTTCGGAAAAAGAATTTGAACAGGTTTTGGCAAAGCTTCCTGTCGCCAGTAACAAGGTTATTGTTGTGGATTTGCGTCAGGAATCGCATGGTTATCTGAACGGTACGGCAGTAAGCTGGTATGCCCCCAATAACTGGGGCAATGATGGTAAAACGCTTGCGCAGGTAAAACCAATTGAAAGGGAACTGCTTAATAATGCGTTAGCTAATTCACCGGTCACGATCTATAATTTTGACGATGATAAGAATGTGCTTACTACCAGCTTTCAAATGACGGTCAATAGCGCACGCACGGAAGAGGAAATGGTTAGATCTCATGGCGCCGGTTATTACCGGCTGGCCTTATCGGACCATTTCCGGCCGGAAGATCAATATGTAGATGAATTTGTTGAGTGGTACAAGCAACTGCCCAAAGATGCCTGGCTGCACATTCACTGTTTTGCCGGAATGGGCCGGACCACTATCTTTATGGCAATGGTTGATATATTGCAGAATGCCAAAAAGGTCAGCTTTGACGATATTGTTGGGCGGCAGGCGCTGATTGGTATTGTCGATCTTCGCGATATCGGGAATAAACAAAACTGGAAGCGTAAGGCTTATATCGAACGTCTGCAATTTACCAAGCATTTTTATGAGTATGTAAAACAAAGTCCTAAAGAATTTCCGGTGAAATACTCTGAATGGGCTAAAAATCATGACTATTAATATAAAATAAACTCTCTACAAGACTGTCGTTTGGCGGATAAAAGTGGCGGAACTCTTTTTACTCAAAGGAGTATACGCCATTTTTGTCCATTGGGGCTTATTGTTGCACCGTGCAAGGCCAGCGGAATTTAAAAAGGAAGGAATAGATAGTATGCCAAAAGGAGTATTCAGTAAAAGGTTAGTTTTGACAATCCTGTTCGTTGTGCTGCTGCTCTGCCAGGCTGCTTTGACGGCGTTGGCTGACGAGCCGCAAAACGGTGAAGTTATTTTAAAACTCGACAGGCCCGATGTTTTGCAGCTGCCCAAAGATTTTAGAACATCCAATGATGCCTTTGCTAAGCCGGGAAAAGGAAAAATGCCGGTATTAATGCCGTCACGGGTAGGCATGGATAAATTGAATATCTCCGGAAGCAGTACTTTTTCGCAGCTGGAATTGGCGAAAATGCTTACGCAGCTGCCGGCAGACCGTTTAATCATCGTAGATTTGCGTCTGGAATCACATGGCTATTTGGATGGCAGGGCAGTTAGCTGGTATGGTGCTTTTAACCGGGCTAATGTTGGCAAAAGTCCCGCTGAAGTAGAAACAATGGAAAGAGAGCTATTATATCAAACTTTGCTTGGGCCTGTTAAAGTAGCCCGGCTTAATCCCGATAAGTCAATCGGCTCGACTATAGAGCTAAACGTTACTCATGCCTTAACTGAGGCCGAAGTAACCAATCTCTTTGGCGTAAAATATTTCCGGGTTCAATCGCCGGATTACGTGAAGCCGACAGATGAGAATGTAGACCAGTTTCTTGCATTTTACAAAAAGCTGCCGAAAGATGCCTGGCTGCATTTTCACTGCCATGCCGGAGAAGGGCGGACAACGGTGTTCATGGCAATGACCGATATGCTGCGCAATGCCCAACAAGTGAGCTATGAAGATATTATGACCCGCCAATGGTTAATTGGGGGACAGGATATCCGTACGGCAACGTCGGCCGATCCCTGGAAAAAGGAAGTTTATGCAGAGCGTGCTCAATTTACGAGAGATTTTTATGACTATGTAACACAAAGAGCTAATGAGACCATAACCTGGACGGAATGGGCTAAACAACATAAGTAATAGCATAAGGGGGAATGGCAGTGACACAAGGCAAACTGAAATGCCAGGAATATATCGCTAATCTAGTCAGCAGAGCCGGAAAAGCACAGGCAATTGCCGAGTCTTATAGCCAGGAGCGGGTGGATGAGCTGGTTGCTGCTCTTGTGTGGAATATTGTAAAAGAGGGACCGGCCCGGACTATCTCGCAAATGGCAGTTGATGAATCCGGGATGGGCAATATAGAGTCTAAGTATGTTAAGCTTATGACCAAATGCAAAGGGACGCTCCGGGATATGAAAGGCGAAAAATCGGTTGGTATAGTTGAAACAGATGAAAAAAAGGGGCTTTTTAAAGTTGCCAAACCGGTAGGGGTGGTAGGCGGAATTTTGCCCTGTACCAATCCGGAAGCTACGCCAGTCATCAAGGCTATTATGGCAATAAAAACGCGCAATGCAATTATTCTTGCACCGCATCCGCGCACGAAAAAAACCAATACCTATATTGTAAATCTGATGAGAGCAACGCTTAAACAATATGAGGCGCCGGAGGATTTGATTATCGGTATCGAAGAACCTTCGCTCGAAGCAACCAGCGAGCTGATGAAGCAGTGTGATTTGGTTGTGGCAACCGGTGGCGGGGATCTGGTAAGGGCTGCCTATTCATCGGGGACACCGGCCTATGGTGTGGGGCAGGGTAACTCGGTGGTCGTGGTGGATGAGACGGCGGATCTAAAGGATACTGCCAATAAGGTAATGCGCAGCAAGAGCTTCGACTTTGCCACTAGCTGCTCCACCGAGAATTCGCTGGTAATTCATACAAGCGTTTATGGCGAGCTGGTGAAATGCCTTATTGAGGAAGGCGGTTATTTGGTTAACGCCGCAGAGAAAGTCAAGCTGCAGCAGGCTATGTGGCAAAATGGCCATTTGAATGGAGCAATTATTGCTCAATCTGTACAGACAATTGCCGGCATAGCCGGGCTGGACATACCGGCAGATCGCAAGTTTATTATGGTAGAGGAAACGGGAATTGGTGCTGACTATCCGTTTTCCGGGGAAAAACTATCCATGGTAGTTGCCTTATTTCAGTATGAGGAGTTTCAGGAGGCAATTGACAAGGTTAATGCAATTACCAGCTATCATGGCAGGGGGCATTCCTGCGGCATTCACTCCTTTGATGAAGAGCATATTAAGCAGCTGGCGTTAAGCACGAAAACCAGCCGGATCATGGTGCGCCAGCCGCAGTGCCTGGCTAACAGCGGTGCCTGGACGAATGGCATGCCGATGACATTAACCTTAGGCTGCGGGACTTGGGGCGGAAATATTTCTTCAAGCAACATTACCTGGAAGAACTTACTTAATATTACCTGGGTTTCATCACCAATCGAGTCAACTATGCCAACTGATCGGGAGTTATTCGGTGAAATAATGGCAGCAGAATAGCTCAGCAGCTTGCTTTTCTTGAGTCAGGCATTGGAATCAGGCAGAATCCAATGCCTGATTTTTTTTAAAGAGTTTAAAAATTTTTAGGTGGAGAAGGATATGATGGGAAAATCATTACGGTTGCGCACCAAGCTGTTACTTATGCTCATAGTTCCCATGCTGCTTATTCTTGGGGTGATGAGTTTTTATGCTTTCTATGGTTCGCGCAATATACTCAATGAGCAAATCGTTCAGACCGCAAGTTATATGGTTGATAGTAAAAGCAGTGCTATTAATGCTTCGTTAAAAGAAAAAGAAGCGTTAGTTGCCCTGATTGCTAAAGTATTAGGAGAAAGGCCAATGACGCAGGCCGAGGAAATTGCTTTTTTAAAACAGGTAAAAGCTTCCCGGCCGGGAATCCAGTCGGCATATACAGGTTATGAAGATAAAAGCTGCGCCGATTCCCAGGGAGTTACGGAAAAAGAAAAACCGGCAGGTTATGATCCCCGGACAAGAGAGTGGTATAAGACGGCATTGAAAACTAATGAGGTCGACTATACCGAAATCTATGAGTCCACCGCCAAGCAACTGTCAGCCGGAGTTGTCAAGAAAATTGTACGGGATGGGAAGGCTATCGGTGTTGCCGGGATTGGCATAGATATTCAGCCCATCCATCAACTGGCCAAAGAGTTTGCGATAGGTAAAACCGGCTATGCCGCAATACTGGATGAAAAAGGAAATTTTGTTTATCATCCTAATTTCGGACTAAAAGACAATATCCTAAAGGTTGAGAATGGTGCTCTAGCCGAATATGGCAGAAGCCTGATGAAGCGAACGACAACAGTCCAAACCGGCAGCATAAGCGGCGTAGAAATGCTGATTGCATCTTCACCAATTGGCGATACGGGCTGGACTTTTGCCGTTTTTGTACCTAAGGTGGAAATGCTTGAACAGGTGTATGCTCTGGGAATGCATTCGCTGGTTTCCAGTGTGGTCGGTCTTGTCTTGTTAGGAATTATTATTTTGCTCATCACCCTGCAAATTGTACGGCGGATCAAAGGGGTGGAAGATATGGCCGAAAAGGTGGCCCAAGGTGATTTGACGATGGATACGCAAACCACCGCCGGAATAATTGACGGAGATGAAATTGATAATTTAAAGCATAGCTTTATTCGTATGACCATAAATTTGCGCAATCTCATTGCACATGTCCATTCGTCCGCTGGTCAGGTCACTACTTCGGCGGAACAATTTAGTGAAAGCTCCCGCCAGTCTGCCGAAGCAGCCAGTACGATGGCAGCAGCAATCAGTACGGTAACGCAGGGCTCTGAAGCGCAGGTACAGGCATTGGATCAGGTTTCTTCTGTTGTTGCAGAAATGTCGGCAAATATGGAAGAGCTTGCCACAACAGCCAATAGTATGGCTAAAGTCGCAGAAAAGGCTACCTTGGCAACAGATGCCGGGCAGCGGGCGATCGGCAATGCTGCAAAACAGATGGATAGTATGGTTAAAGCGGCCGGCAAGGCGAAGACTGCTTCCGGTGAGCTTGAAGACAGTTCCAAACAAATTGGTGAGATTGTCCAACTCATTTCCAGCATTGCCGGGCAAACAAATCTGCTGGCACTGAATGCTGCTATTGAAGCAGCCCGGGCGGGAGAGCAGGGCCGGGGATTTGCTGTTGTGGCGGAAGAGGTAAGAAAACTGGCTGAACAATCGGAGCGGGCAGCGCAGCAAATTACCGGGCTTATTCAAAAAAATCATCATAATATAAACAATGTAGCTGAATCAATTGAAACAGCCATTGCCAATGTTGATCAAGGGGTTACTGTAGTGGGGGCGGCAGGTGCCGAATTCCAGCAAATCGCCTATTTTGTCAAAGAAGTGGTCAGTCAGGTACGAATGATTTCTGCCTCGTTAGCCCAGTTGGCCGCAGGCAGTCAGCAGATTGTAGCTTCGGTAAATGAGGTTGAAAAAATTTGTCAGGAAGCGACCGGTGAATTGCAGACTGTTTCGGCAGCAGTACAGGAGCAGTCCGCCTTCACTGAGGAAATTGCCGCAGCCTGCACGGTGCTTTCACGGCTGGCAGAACAGTTGAAGGCGCAGGTGAGCATCTTTAAAATATAACTAGCGGTTGCAAGGAAGGCGGCAAGCTCATGAGCCTGCCGCCTTCCGTTTGTATGAGGCCGCCTGTCAAAAACAGAACGCGCTCCTGAATTTACTCCAGGAGCGCGTTCTGTTTTTTAATGTTTCTTCAATTTGCGCGGATTAACGGTATTGTCCATTTCGAGGTTAAGGGCTTTGGCGATTTTTTCCCAGCGCACTATTTTGAAGTTTTGGTTTAGTTTTTTAGTGCCGTCCATATTTTCACCGTCCTGGGCAATAAACAGGCCGTAAGGAAAGTCCTTGCCAAGATTAAGGCCAATCACATCAATGCCGTCAGTATCATTGGTTCCGTCAATCAGGTCGTCGTCAATGGAAAATCTGCCGATAAAGGCATTGTTTCCGCCCCGTTCATAAACGGTGTAGCTGTTGTTGCCCTGGCTGGAGGCCAATAAGTAGCCCTTGCCGTTCTTGGCATAGTAAATTGTCAGGCCTTCAACATCGGCAATCAAATTTCCCGGCCCGACAGAATCAACCAATATGCGGCTGGCACCGGTATTTGGCTCGGCACCGTACTTCCAGATGCCTACATTTTCTTCTGAAACGTAGAAATTACCAAATTCATCGTCTGCTACCATGCCTTCGGAAATGCTGCCGATTTCGAAGGAGCGTACCAGCTTAGCATCAATTTTGCCGCTGCCGTTATCGAAAAGCTCATATTGCTCAAATTCTCCCTTGTGTCCCGAAACAAGAGCGTAAAATTTATCATTAATCAAACTGTGATATAAAGAGAAGCCGTAGACTACTTTCATTTTGGCGAAGATATCCCGGGCTGCGATATTAGTCAGCTCTCCCGTGTCGCGATTGATGGCATAAATGAGAATACCGTTGTTTTTGGCTCTGTCGGTAGCGGCTGCTATGTCAACTTTTTCCTTGCCAAGCGGAAAGTTGTAGCGTACATCGACGTTGTTGGGTTTGCCGACTTTGACGGAAGATAATTCTTTGCCCTTCAAGTCATAAACCAGCAGACCGCCTTGCTTGTTGGTGGCAATGATCTTGCTTTTGGAAACATCCCTGGGATGGACCCAGACTGCAGGGTCATCGGCGGCATCTTTACCTGACACCACAACATCGGTTTCATAATCAGCCTGAACGGCAACATCGTGATAGTGTTTAGCTGCTTCCGACAGCGAATAGCTTGTTGTCCAGCCGGCAGTTAAGAAGGATACGGCCAGAACGGCTGCGCATAGTTTTTTTGTTGGTTTCATAAATGCAATCACCTCATGTGAATTTTATTAACTCAACTGACTGTCATTTCGCTTTACACTACTTACTCTTTATGCTCTTTGATCCATTTTGACCAGGAGACGGGTAAGTCATCAGGGCTTGTTGTTACATATTCGTAAAATTTGGTTAGCAGCTTGGCTTTTTCTTTATAAAGAGGGACCTTATAAGCATCTTTTTCCTTAGAAGCAGTGACTTTCATGGAGTCATTGCCGCCGATCAAATATTGACGTTTGACAATATCTTCAAAACTTACCTGTTTTCCATTGCGGAGAATGTCATACATAACCATGGCCTGAGTGGTGCGGCCTTCACCGGCGAAACAGTGGAAATGCAGCCAGGCATTTTTAGGTAAATTTTTATAAAACTTGACGAAATCATCTACGGCGTCATTGTCGAAAGAAGAGTGGTCGGTGCCTTGCATACGGAAGTAATTCACACCACGGGAAGTAATAAATTCCAGTTCGGTAAGCGCGGTATCTACTACTATTTTATAGGTTTCAGAAGCTTTCTTATCGTCATCCAGAACGGAAATTTCGATAGGTGCCTGTAAAGCAGTCCGCAGCCAGGCTTTTTCATCTTTTTCAACCTGCGCAGTTGATTTGCCTTTATTGATCCAGTTACGGTCAATATAAGAGCTGACGGCGGTGCCATTGACAAAGCCGTGTGATTCCTGACGCAAATCCAGTATATAAATAGGGCCGGAAGTTAAGGTTTTGATCTTGGCGATCATTTTGTCAAACTGGGCAGCTCCGAACATACCGCTGCCTGATATTTGTAAAGTATCCAACCCCTCCCTGGAGGGTAATTCGCCTTTAAGTTTCTTGCTTTGAAAGGGATCCAGTGATGTTCGAAAGCTTGCGGGAAATTCGGCAATGTTTTTACCGTCAATTCGCCATAGCGGCACTTCCTGCTTGGCTTGCAGAGCAGCAGCAAAAAGGTTTGACTGGCAGATAAGTAAAATAGATAAGATCAGCAGTACCGATATTGTTTTTCTCATTTACATAGCCCCCTTTTTTATTTGTAATGTAACCGTCCACACTTAGAAGATATGAGACAATTAGAATTTAGCAGTGATTTTTATCCCTGTATTTTGCCAGCTGTCGCCAGTAGCTTTAAATTCGCCCCAGAAATGCTCCAGCTGCAGGACGGTTGATTTGCTGATTCGATGATTGATAGTCGCACCAATACCTTTAAAACCGGTTTCTTCATTATAGTTATCATCCCAGGCGGTGTAATCGGCTGACACAAAAACTCCCGGGTCGGAATCCAAGTAGGTTGCCACATATTGCGTATCGCCAACTTTTTTCGTTTTGCCCAGTTTGAGTTCGGCAACCTTAGAAGTTGTATTCTTGTCATTGTATTTAACGCCAATATTTTTTACATATTCAGTAGTGAATACCAGGTTATTGGTAAGTGCGTAAGAAGCAAAGGCGCCGCGGTATTTGCTGACATCCTGCCGGCCGACATAAAGGCCGTAGTTTCCTTTGGTGTATTCGTGATCCCAGGCAACGGCCTGAAAGATGGAAGTTGAGCCTTCCGTTACATAGTTAAGTTTTGTTCCCGTGACTTTATCCGGTTTACTTGGATCGCCATAGACAGGGGATACTGATTTTATGGTTTTTACAGTATCTTCCTGGCTGTCCTTGCCGGCAACTACATAGAAGGTATTAGACTGATCTGGTTTCCAGGTAGCGCCGAGACCGGCTAAACCGTCACCGTCCATCCACAGTCCAGGCCCTATTGAGAGAGGCATGCTGCCGACGCGGGCAGTAAAGGTGTCGCTGATTTTCCGCTCCAGCCATACATCTTCCAGAGTGATTTTGTTTGATTCGGTAAGCTTGTCATTATTGTTGGATTGTTTGAATTTAAGCTGCATGCCAAACATGGTTTCAGGATCAGGCCTTGCAGTTATAAGCGTTTTGACTTCGGTTTTGTTTTTCATCTCGTCTGATTCGACCCACTCATATTTGGTTTTAGTCGACCAGGTGATGTCAAAGATATCGTCTTTGACTTTGGCGGCAGCTACATCAGCTGCAGATAGGCTTACTACTGCACAGGCAGCAGCCGCAATAGCGATGGCTTTTTTCTTCTTTACGTTCATTTTCATTCCCCCAATAAATTTTTTAATTTACTATGATATGACCAATCGATTGGGCACTGCCGTGAACCGTATTGGTATATACACCTTATGGAAGAGCGTAATGAATACTAAATTTGAGCTGTAATCGTAGCTTAGTAGATATAGTCTGTTAAGAAAAATAACCAATGGATACATTTTGATTAAATTATGATTATGTTTTAGTTAATAGTATTATTTTATGGTCATATTATAATATGAAAAATACATAAATTCAATAAATATATTAATAATTTTGAAAATATAGTTAGCAATTTGATAATATTATTGTGATGTGTTTAGGATGTTGAGAAGACGATAATAAGTGGCATGATTAAGAAAGTTGAGTAATAAACTAATAAAAAGACTTGGTGGAAAGCCAAGTCCTTTTTAATGACTAGCAGTAAAAAGTCGTTTTCTTTGAATATTCATTAAATGCAAAGAAGGTTTTAGTAGTAATTTAGCGAATTTTGCAAATAAATAGCTAGAAAATTTTGGCTATAGGAGGGATTTGAATGATATACGGTCAATCACTTTGGGAAGCTTTTCAGAAGCAAAAACTGACACGCCGTAACTTTGTGAAGACCTGTATTGCACTGACTGGTGCAATGGGGCTATCCCATAACCTTTTGCCAGAGGTTATTGCGCGAGCACAAGAGCGTCCGCTAATTCCGGTAATCTGGATGCACGGATTAGAGTGTACCGGCTGCTCCGAGTCTTTCATCCGTTCAAAAGCGCCCTTGGCATCAGATGTTATCCTTAAAATGATCAGCTTGGAATACGACGATACATTGTCAGCCGCCTCTGGTATGGATCTTGAGCATCACCGGGAAAAGATAATCAAAGATTATAGCGGGAATTATTTGCTTATCGCCGAAGGCGGAGTACCGCTTGACCATGATGGATATACCTGCACGGTTGGCGGCATTCCGTATGTTGATGCTCTAAAAGAAACTGGGAAGTCGGCTGCAGCGGTTCTGGAGTTCGGCTCCTGTGCAGCCTGGGGGGGCATTCAGGCTGCTAAACCCAATCCAACGAATGTAGTATCTGTAAGTGATGTAATAACAAATAAGCCCATTGTAAAAGTCCCTGGTTGTCCGCCCATTCCCGAAGTGATGACGGGAGTAGTGATGCATTATATATTGTTTGGCCAATTGCCTCCGCTTGATAGCGCAGGACGTCCAAAACAATTTTTTGGCAACCGTATTCATGATACTTGTTATCGTCGTCCTTTCTTTGATTCGGGGATGTTCGTAGAGCGTCTGGATGATGCCGGCTCTAAAGCTGGCTGGTGCCTGTATAAAATGGGATGCCGTGGACCGATGACGTATAATTCCTGTGGCAACATGCGCTGGTGGCAAGGTCTGTCTTATCCGATTCAGTCTGGTTCCCCCTGCATCGGCTGCAGCAGTAAGGGATTTTGGGATAATGATCCATTCTTTGAAAGATTGCCTAACGTGGTGACACCTAATACCATCAGCAATGCGGATCAAGTCGGGGCGATTGCTGCCGGGGCAACGGCAGTTGGCATTGCAGTACATGCCGGAGCGAATATATTACGTCATAAACTCTCTGATGATAAGGATAATCAGAACCGTAATAGCGATGGAAATAACACTACGATCGGAGGAGACCTATAAGATGAAACGGATTGTTGTAGATCCGATTACACGCATTGAAGGACACTTGCGATTGGAATTGATGCTGGATGACAATGGAAAGGTTCAAGATGCCTTGTCAAGCGGTACCGCCTGGCGCGGAATTGAAGTTATCCTTAAAGGCCGGGACCCAAGGGATGCCTGGGCATTTACCGGAAGAATATGCGGAGTATGTACATCAGAGCATTCCAATGTTTCACTAAGGGCGGTAGAAGATGCACTAGGCATTGAGATACCGAGGAATGCCAACTACATCCGCAATATTATGGCCGGTGCAATTATGGCACATGACCATTTAGTGCATTTTTATCATCTGCATGCACTTGACTGGATTAGTCCGGTGGCGGCGCTTAAGGCTGATCCGGCAGCAGCAGCCCGGTTGCAGGAAAAAATATTAGCTGAATATCGCTTACAAGTGGCTGACCCTCTGAAGCATGATTTTAATGCATACTCTAAGGAGACACCCCGGGGCAGTGCTCATTACTTTTCAGAGATTCGGACAAAAGTGAAAGAAATCGTAGACAGTGGTAAGCTGGGGATTTTTGCAGCTCATTGGTGGGATCATCCCGATTACGATTTGCTGCAACCGGAAGTACATCTGATTGCAATCTCTCATTACTTGACAATGCTGGATCGGCAGACCGATATTATGGTGCCTCATGTAGTATTTGGCGGGAAAAATCCACATCCTCATTATGCGGTCGGCGGAATGCCCTGCGCGATATCCATGAATGATATGAATGCTCCCATTAATAGCAATCGACTGGCGATGGTCGATAATAGCATTAGTATGACCCATGCATTAGTTGAAGAGTATTATGTGCCTGATGTGCTGGCAATTGCCCATATGCACTTGTCGCAGGGAAGGAAGGACGGCGGAGGGTTAGCTAAACAACGGGTGCTGGGTTATGGCGATTATCCGGATCATACCTTCAATGGAATTGATGATTTCTACAAGAAAATATTGCTGCGTTCCAATGGGATTGTTGAAAACTTTGCCGATGGAGTTGAGAAAGCAACATTTTATCCATTTGGAGCTGGTGATTTGACCGATATGTCGGTTATTAAAGAAGCAGTGGATCATTCGTGGTATAAATATCCTGAGGGTTCGCAAGAATTGCACCCTTGGCAAGGTGTATCGGAAGGACATTTTCAATTTAGCGGACAGAAAGAAGGACGACAGTGGAAGCAGCTTGATGAACAAGGGAAATACTCATGGCTGAAAACACCAACCTGGCGCGGCAAAACAGCAGAAGTTGGTCCGCTGGCACGGTATATTATTGTCTATACGAAAGTGAAACAAGGCCATATCCAGCCAAACTGGGTTGAAACATTCATGGTAGATCAGATTGAAGCTGCTTCGAAGCTGTTTGAGCTGCCGCCGCACGTTTGGCTGCCGACAACTGTGGGTAGAACCGTTGCCCGTGCCTTAGAGAGTCAGGTTTGCGTGGCCCTGGAACGCTATTTTTTCAATAAATTGGTTCAAAATATCCGCAACGGTGACACAACCGTGATGAACAATGAAAAATGGGAACCTGGCACCTGGCCTGCTAAAGCGCAGGGGGTGGGTGTCCATGAAGTCCCCAGGGGCTCTTTAGGGCATTGGATTGTTATTGAAAAAGGTCTTATTAAGAATTATCAGGCCGTAGTACCAACAACCTGGAATGCCTGTCCCCGGGATGCTCAGGGGCAGCATGGCGCTTTTGAGCGCTCAATGATAGATACAAATGTGACAATTGCCGAAAAGCCGCTTGAAATTCTCCGGTCTATCCATTCTTTTGATCCTTGTCTGGCCTGTGCAGCGCACTTATATGATGCAGAGGGAGAGCAAATTTCTTTTGTCCATACAGATCCGTATATATAGGAGGTGAGTGACATTGGACACCTACCGTCTGTTCAGTATCGGGCTCCGCCTTTGCCACTGGATATGGGCGCTGTGTATTGTCGTCCTGTTTTTAACCGGTATATATATTGGCAATCCTATGTTCATTGGTACTCAGGGAAAAGAACCAACAGTGGCGGTTGTTAGTCTGCTGTCCATGGAAGTCATCAGACAAGTGCATTTTACGGCAGGATTTATTCTTTGCGCCTGTGTGCTATTGCGCTTTTACCTCTTTTTTACTTATCGCGGCAACCGGTTATATCCAAACTTTTTATCCCGCGCATATTGGCAGAGTGTTGGGGAAATGCTTGCGTACTATTCATTGATCCGCACTCGCCACCGGTTATATTTGCGTAATCCCCTTGCGGCAACGGTGTATGTGATGGTTTACATTCTAATGGTACTGGAAGCGATATCAGGATTAGCTATGTACAGCATGATTCAGCCTAACTCTTTTTTGGCGGCGATTTTTGGACCTGTTCATCATTTGTTGGGGAATGAATATAATACGCACTTTGTACACCATGTGATAGCCTGGGGATTTATGATATTTTTGCTAACCCATATTTATATGGTTGTTTTTAATGATATTACGGAAAAAAGCGGTGAACTTTCTTCCATTGTTTCAGGGCGCAAGCATTTTGCCGAAACACCGGTAGATGTTGGCAGTTTTATGCCTGAATCTACGACTGCTTGCAGGCAGCGGAAGCTGTAGGAAAAAACAGCTTGCAAGAGCAGTATTTTTGGTATATGATAATAGTTATTATGAGCAATGGCGCTCCATAAACATAATCGTTTATGGAGCTTTTTGTTTAAGTTCAAATCGGGAGCAAAGAAGCTCCGCAACCTTTATTAAGGTGTGCGGAGCTTCTTTTTTGATTATAGAAAGGACTGATGATATTGTTAATGCATCAACTATTGTTACACGGTGCAATGAGGCAGCCTGATAAGACTGCTTTTCGCTGGGTGGATCGCAATACGGAACTAACTTATAGCGAGGCAGTAGAGCAGATGGAGCGCTTTTCCGGTGCCCTTCACTATCTTGGAATCGCCAAAAGAGAAAGAGTTACGATTTTTGCACACAATAGTTTGGATTATTTGATTGCCATGTTTGCCTGTTGGCGAATTGGCGCAATTGCTTCATTAGTTCCCGTACAGTTTGCCGATGATTTAGAATACTATTTAGACGATCATCTACCTAGTGTAGTGATCTATACGCAGGAACAGGCGGAACAAGTCAGCAGGGCAGCGGCACAGGTGCGCAGTGTCCGTCACCTGGTCTGTATGGAGGGAGCACAAATCGGATCTGAAAGTCTGCCAGCTTTGCTGGCAGCAGGATTTCCGACTCCGATTGATCCGGGCAATGAACTGGCAATAACTCATTTGTCATATACTGCAGGAACGAGTGGACGGCCGAAGGGTGTTTGCCTGATGCATGAGCCGACAATGAAAGCTGCTAATTGTATTGCTGAAAGGCTGCAATTAACGCTTGAGGATAGCTCCTTTGGTGCGACCCCTCTTTCCGGTACCTATCAATTGGTAGGCAATTTACTGCCGTTCTTGCATCGAATGGGTACTGTCAATATTATGTCAAATTGGACACCAAAGCTAGGCTGGAAGGCAATTGAGGATACAAAAGCTACTGTTTTAGTTGCTAATCCGCTGGTATTGTCGGATGTAATGGAAGAAGCAAAAATTCGCGGAAAAATACCTGGGGCATTGCGAATGGGCATTTCAGGTGGTGGACCTGTTGCTCGCTATTTTAAAAGGTCCTGGCGCGATGAAATGGCTATTCCTTTAATTGAAAGCTATGGACAAAGTGAACTGGGAGGATTTGCGGCATTAGGTTGTCCCCAGGTTGAGCCTGAGCGCCGATTCGGTGCAATTGGCCCAGCTCAACCGGATAAAGAAGTGAAAATTATGGATGCTGCAGGAAAAGAAGTACCCGTAGGGCAGGTAGGTGAAATTTGTTTGCGCGGCGGTTTCATGTATGGCTATTGGGGGAAAGCAGATAAGACTGCAGAGGCACTGCGCGGTGAGTGGCTGCATACCGGAGATGCCGGTTGGGTCGATAATGAAGGCTATATCACCGTGAGGGGCCGATTGGATGAAGTAATTACTGTTGCAAACAAAACCTGGTTTCCAAGGGATATTGAAGAAGCAATTGCCGAAATACCGGGAGTTAACTATACTGCAGTAGTTGGCATACCAGATGCTCGATTTGGGCAGCGGCCCATTGCCTATGTTGTTTTACAGCAATCAAGAGTAGATCTTGCTGCTATGAAAGCAGCGATTAAAGAAAAAGTTGATTACGATATTTCTCCATTAAGTATTCAAAAGATTGCAGAACTGCCAAAGACGCCGAACGGTAATATTGCGAAAGCGCAGCTGCGAGCCCTGGCAATTCGGAATCATAAATTAGCTGTTGTAAGTGAAAACAATTAATCTGATTTAGGCAAATACAAATAGAGATCCTCTAACCGCCTGCGGTTAGAGGATCTCTATTTGTTATTTAGACGAATTCATAGAGTATGGTAGGGGCTGTCTGTAATTCTCTTTTTGGCTCGCGAGCCGGTTTAACTGCTGTTAGCTCTATATACATTTCGGTAACAACATTACGCAGCGTCATAATATCATTCATGATATCTTGCGTTAATCGACCGCTATGTTTAGCTGCAGATATGCTTAAAACAATTGTTTCGATTTTCCAATCGCCTCGATAGCCATAATCTGCCCGCCAATAATAGGGCTGTGAAAAGTATCCAAAAGAGTTTAAAAAATAAGGGCGAACATGTGTGGGATCTTCAAAAGCATCATCACTTGAGCCGTAAGGCAAATAAAAAATTGCCTTAGCATCCGGCTTGGCAATGCGGTGTAGTTCCTGCATCATGGGTAGGGGATTGACAATGTGTTCTATTAAATGACTGGCCAAGATTACTTCGATGCTGTTATCGGGAAGCGGAAATGGATTTGTGCTGCATGTATCCAGGTCGAACACTAAATCGACACCAGGAGAATCTACGCAATCAACGTTCAGCCAATCGGGCAATATATTTTTGCCGCAACCAAGGTGTAGCTTATCAGATATCGTAACGATTAAACTCACTCCCTTAACCTACTCGTTCATTTTCATTACTCTATTCTATTCTTCATGATGTGCTTTGTGAACAAAAATATATATAGGCAATGTTGTCACAAAAAAGTAATTAGTTGCCCAATAAGGAGTTCCCTCTCACTAGATAGCTACATATTCTATTATGTAATAGTCCACGCAAAAAAGAGTACTAATGGGAGGTGTGGAATTCTGAATGGATCAGTCAGAATTGGATAATTCGAAGGACATAAAAAGATCAAAAAGAGGGCGCCGGGGCCGTCGCTATCATCGTAAGCGCAAGCTTGTAATTAAAGATATTTCCATTAATAAGTCTCAATGTGCAGAATGTTCGGCCAAAGAAGAAGGCTGCTCTGATAAGGGGTGGAAAGAAAAGGACTGCACTAAGAAAGGTTGGCCAGAAAAGGAATGCTCCAAGCAGGGCTGGCCGGAAAAGGGCTGCACTAAGAAAGGTTGGCCAGAAAAGGAATGCTCCAAGCAGGGCTGGCCGGAAAAGGGCTGCACTAAGAAAGGCTGGCCAGAGAAGGAATGCTCCAAGCCGGGTTGGCCGCAGAAAAACGAATCAAATTCAGGTTGGCCAGAGAAGGAATGCTCCAAGCCGGGTTGGCCACAGAAAAACGAATCAAATTCAGGTTGGCCACAGAAAGAATGCTCTAAGCCGGGTT